>CAJXKU010000231.1 GCA_913055945.1 uncultured Lentisphaerota bacterium
GATAAGAAACTACGCGCGGTACTGACGGTAAATAATCGCCCCACGCAGTGGTCTCATACCGGGGTGTCAGGGCGGCTTCGCCGCCCGGCGGGTTGGGCCCTACGTAAAACACGTGGATACTTGTTAAAGTACTCGTCTAACACGAGATGTTATATTGCGGAAAAACAGTTTATTCAGGTTCAATCCGTCATGGTACGTACTCATAGAAAGCGTTCACGCAACATAACGCCGGACGCCACATAACTCACCATACTGAGTAACCCGGCAGCCGGAATCACACGTGGTATCAGCCTGCACTGGTCAAGAGCTGTTGCGTTATATTTGCAGAAGACCGCATGATCAGGCATCCGGCCTGTCACGAAAACCGGAGGATACGCTTGAGTTCTCTGGTGAACCGGTGGGCCGGTGCTCGGGGCTCTTTTAACCTGAAACACGCCATACAGAACAAACAGTTAACGTTTCACCCAATGAGCGAAACAGAACAGAAACAACACAGTGACCGCATTGAACAAAGTTCCGGCCGCCGCAGAAAAATCCTGCTGTGGACCGCGGTAGGGATTGGTTGCCTGCTTATTCTGTTGGGGGCGGCCGGAGGGGTGCTCTGGCTGCAATTTCAATCCCTGTTCGTGGAGGGACCCGCAGGCGACAAAACGTCAGAGGTTTCCCCCGACACATCACTGACCAGCGCTGCCGAGAAGTACACGTCCGTCGACAAAGAAAAGCTCAAGACTAAACATGATCGCTTCATGCAGTCTCTGGCCAGCGGGAAAAACGCCACGTTCCGTTTCAGCGGCAACGAACTCGGCGCCATGGTAAATACGCTCCCCCAATATGAACATCTGCAGGACAAGCTTACCCTCGATATCCGCGACAATCTCCTTTTCGTCCAAGGAACTGTTCCGGCAGAGGATCTGCCCAAACCGGCATCAATGTTCGTCGGAAAGGGGGAGAAAAAGCTACCCCTCACGGCAGGATTGGAGGTGAATTACAAAAATGAATCGCCGCAGATTTACGCACGGAAACTCCGGATCCGCAACAAAAAAGTCCCGGGGGCGTTAATGAACACCCTCAAAGACGTAAATCTGGCCGAAAAGAAATTTGGCCTGGTACCTGAAGATCCACGCATTCTTAAGAACCTTCATTCTGTCCACATCCGGGACAACGAACTGGTTCTTCGTACAGGCAGCTCGACTCAAAAAACTTCTTCACCGTAAAACGCATCTTCCCGAGAAGATGTTTCTTATGACGGATCATAACGACTCATACGTAAACGTACTGTCGTTCTGAAACGACCTTCTTGCGCGTGACTACACCGGCTCCTTTACAGGGGATAGTGTCCGGCAGCGTGACGTTCGCTCTCCAGAAGAGTTCCTGATCCGACGCACGGCGTCCGGGGATGATCTGGCCAGCAGTATCGGCGATCTGGACTTCGGTGCCCTGCAGGCGGAATTTTCTGTTGTTACACGGCGGAAAGAATCAATAATCCAGGATGTCCTGGTGATCATCGATAAGACTCATATCGCCGCGCGTGACGATTTCGTACTCCATATCCACCTGGGGCAGCATATCGAGCACAAACCTTTCGGCCAACGGCTCACGCTGTGGCTCAATGCGAGCGTCACGCAACATCAGATAAGCGACATAAACGATGGTTTCCATATTGCATAGCCGCGGCGTAACCAACTCAAAGAAATCCTCTTCATCCCGCTCGGATACATAGTTCACCGCTTTTCGAAGCTTATCCCACGCCATGTCTACGGCGCTGGCCAGCCGGCGCAACTTGCCCTCGAAGGGGATATGACTGAGTTCGGTCAAGACCGGATCCAGGGTACGCTGCATAATACCGCCGATAGCCGCAATGTATTGCAGCTGCGTCGTCCCTTCGTAAATGTTGGTGATGCGAGCGTCACGGTAGTAACGCTCCGTCTCAAAATCCTGCATATAGCCGGTACCGCCGTGCACCTGAATCGCATCATAAGCAACACGGTTCGCCGTTTCCGTGGTAAAAGCTTTGCCCAGCGGGGTCAATTCTGCAGCGATCCTGCTGTACGTCTTGGCCTTCTTGCGATCTTCCGGATCCACGTCGTCCCGGCTTTCGGCCTGAGCGATCTTCCACTCGTAACTCTCCTGCAGGTCCATGTAGCGGGTTCCTTCGTACAACAGCGTACGTCCGGCCACGATCAACATCTTGTCATACACGAGCATCTGGTACACAGCCGGAAAACGTATAATAGCTGAACCGAACTGCTCCCGCTCCCGCGCATATTTCAACCCCTCTCGGTAAGCCGCTTCGGCCAACCCCAGGGCCTGACTGCTGATAGCCACCCGGGCGCCATTCATCAGCGACATCACGTAACGACTTAATCCGCGACGCCGTTTTCCCACGAGTTCGGCCGGTACGTTGTTGAACTGCAGTTCGCAGGTGGGCGATCCGTGAATGCCGAGCTTGTTCTCGGTCCGCCGGACGGTAAGCCCCGGACACTTTTCACAAAGGAACATTGACAACCCGCGGCCGTCCTTCGTACCCTCTTCAGAGCGGGCCAGCACCAGCAGAACCTGAGCGCACCCGTTCGTGATAAAACGCTTCATTCCGTTAAGATACCAACAATCGTCGTCTTCGCTGTAATGGGCCTTCAGCTGGACCGCCTGCAGATCACTGCCCGCCTCGGGCTCAGTCAGGGCCATGGCTCCGTCCACTTCGCCTCTGCTGAAGCGCGGAAGATAACGTTTCCGCTGATCTTCCGATCCGAAATTATAAATGGTCTGCGCTATATCCTGCAAGCCGAAAAGATTCTGCAGACTACCGTCTGCCCGCGAGACCAATTCGCTCATCATGTTGTAAACAGTGACGGGCATATTCAACCCGCCGAAGCGACGCGGAAGCATTGCCCCCATTAGCTGGGCATCCGTCAAATCCTGCAGGTTGTACTTCGTACCTTCTGCATACCTGACGTCACCGTGCTCCAGGTGAACGCCTTCTTCGTCCACGTCAGCAGCCCGGGGTGCTATACGCTCGGCGCAAAGCTCGCCCAGCATATCCAGCACTTTCTCGTAACTATCAAGGGCATCATCGTACGACTCAGGGGCGTCCGGATAATGCTCAGCCTGCTTATAGCCGTCCTCCCGCTGGTCGACCGCTTCCTCCAGGTCCCGATGCCGGAGATGAAACGCTAAATCGGGATTATCTTTGTAGAAATTTTCCGCCATGGCAAAAGATTCTCCAGTTTTTCAGATCAGAATCCTATAGGCTACCTCTGCCTTCGCAAAGACACACTGACTGATGTACGCGTCACACTCTCTTCTTATATGCTTTTATGAGTTTGGGAATCACATCGTTCAGATCGCCGACAATACCATAGTCAGCGATACTGAAGATCGGAGCTTCCGGGTCTGAATTGATCGCCATAATCTTTGCGCTGTCCGCCATGCCCGCACGGTGCTGGACAGACCCGCTTATTCCGCACGCCACATACATGCGGGGACGGACAGTCGTTCCCGTCTGCCCCACCTGATGGTCATGGTCGATCCAACCGGCATCCACCGCTGCACGCGACGCGCCGACACCTGCGCCCATCGTCTCGGCAAGATCGTATATCAGCTGAAAGTTCTCCGGCGAACCGACACCGTAGCCGCCGGAAACAATCACCTGTGCGTTGCGAAGATTCACCCCTTTCTCGGCTTTGTGCCTATCGTGGCGCTGGATGACCTTATCCTCTTTCTCCAGCTGTACGTCCACCTGCGTGACATGTCCTTCGCCGGGCTTATCCGGCTTTGTCAGCGGCATCACTCCCTCCCGGACCGTCACCATCTGCGGATCATGCCAGGAGTTGGCGATCGTCGCAATAATGTTTCCGCCGAAAGCAGGGCGTATCTGCATCAGTCGGTTCGAAAATGTCTGCTTGGATGATTTGTCTTCAAAGTCCGAAATCTGCAGGTCTGTACAATCCGCCGTCAGACCGCACTGCAGACTCGAGGCAAGCCTGGGAGCCAGCGACCGCCCCACATGTGTTGCCCCGAACATAAAAATATTGGGCACGTGCTGCTGGACTAATTCCCCGATAACCTTCGTGTAAGGCAATACCGAAAAAACCTCCAGCTCCGGGTCGTCGGCGTGAAAAACGTTGTCGCATCCGTACTCGTGCAACGTTTCCACCAGCGGCTCCACATTGTGGCCCAGAAGGACAGCCTCGGTGTTCACACCCAACTCACGGGCCAACTCGCGGCCCCTTGAAACGAGTTCAAGGCTGACCTCGGCCATTGAGCCACTGTCCTGTTCAATGAAAATCCATACGTTTCCCATATCCTGCGTACTCATTATCCGGTTCCTCTAATCATGTCAAAAGCATTACGGATTTCGTGTGGGAGACTAACTGAGAATGTGTTCTCCGATCAATTCATGCATGAGGTCGTCCAGACTTTTCTGGTCCGAGGGAATGTTCCGCAATTCGCGCTCTCCCCCCACGACAACGCTTTCAATATTCTTCACCTTCGTGGGTGAGCCGGGAATCCCCAGACGCCCGCTTTCGGCCCCTATATCCGAACCGGTCCATTCATGGATCCACAAGTTGTTCCGGCGCAAGCGCTGTTCCTCCTCCGCCAGGATATTCGCGTCCTCGTAATCGCTGCCACCGTGTTTGGCCGAAAGCTCGGAGCGCGTCATGGCCTTTTTGTATTGCATGAGACGACGCGCGCCCGGCGGACGCGGTGTATTTGCGGTAGCAGTCACTGTAAGCAATGCCGGCATAGGTGACTCGAGAACCTCGTCACCACCTTCGATAAGACACCGAGTCGTAATCCGTCCGTCATCCACAGAGGTTACTTCCTCCACATAAGTAAGTTGCGGCAGTTTAAGCTTCTCCGCCAACTGCGGCCCCACCTGCGCAGTATCGCCGTCTATAGCCTGACGTCCGGTCAGCACCAGATCGTAACCGCCGTACTTCTCGGCAGCGCACGCCAAGGTGTAACTTGTGGCCAACGTATCTGCCCCCGCAAAAGCACGATCGGTCAAGAGAACCGCCTCATCGGCGCCGATGTACAGGCCTTCGCGCAACAGCCCCACAGCACCCGGCGGCCCCATGGTAAACAGAACCACCTTCCCGCCGTGGTTGTCACGCAATTGAAGGGCCATCTCCAGAGCATTCAGGTCCTCAGGATTAAAAATCGCAGGCAAAGCTCCGCGATTGACCGTCCCATCTTCCTTCATCGCATCGCCGGTAATATTCTTAGTGTCCGGCACCTGTTTGGCAAAAACAAGGATTGTCAGCCCCACGAAGCTATCTCCTTCTTTTTATCTGTCACACATTTCATAAATCTTGATCAGACGGTTGTGAAATCTTCACAACTATATGAGATACGCGAAACTCTTCAGGAACATCGCGTCCAAGCGCACAGAACGCTTCCGTTTGAGAACTCAGTACCATGATTCTTCAAGCCTGAATTTCAACTCCCTCCTCAAGCTTGGTGTGGTGAACGTTGACCTAGTGTGGTGTATTCCAAATGCGTTTACAGAATGTGGCGCTATTTCACTAAGGCGGCGGACAGATAGTGTCATAAT
>CAJXKU010000232.1 GCA_913055945.1 uncultured Lentisphaerota bacterium
TCAGCTTAAATCTGCCTTGGTCCGGGCTTATAGAGACCAATGACGCAACATAACGCCGCGCACCACATAACTCACTCCGGATCACAACCTGAACGCCCGAGTCGACAGCTTTGGGGGCGGCGGTACGCCGCCGTTTTAATATGCGCCATCTAACGCACGAAAACGCTTGTCCAAGGTGGGGGGTCTGTTTATTCCCGGTGTCAGGTTCTCATCAAAATCGCGCTATGAGCGTGAGTTCTGGTCAACGGATACACCGATACACCGGAACACCGGCACACCACTGCCGAATCGCGAAGGAGCCTCCCTCACACACGGGGTTGATGGACCGCCTGCGCCCTTTTCGGGCGCGACGTGCGGTGGGCAATCCCGGACACCGCCGGCTCACGCCGGGGGCTACCGACCCGCGCCCCTTCGGGGGCGCCGGAATGCCCGCATGCGCTACCGCCAACACCGGAATACCGGCACACCGCCCCTCGGACCGCGAAGCGGTCCAGGTGTGTAGCCACGGGTGTGAACCCGTGGGATCGGGGACACCCCCACATCTGCGCCCCAAAGCGGGCGCGGGTGATGTCCGTCGCGTTTCCCGATGCAGGAAACACGGACGGTTTTTTGTTCGGCCCCGCACGTTTATCCACTTCCGCCCCTTCGGGGCGCCCCGGAGTTCCCGGATGCGCTACCCTCTGTCAACGGAGCGAAGCAAAGGGGCCGCCGAGGCCAGCTTTGTCTCGCTGCCCTGCATCTATAACCTCAAAGTTAAGTGGGGGATTTAGTTTCAGGGCCGACTACTATTCTTCCATATCGCAGAAGAAATGCTGCAGGTCATTAGTTATCACTGTCGGATTGTAGAGGGGATCGTCTGCATTGACCAGTGTTCCATTCGGCATTACGTAGAGGTTTCCCGTTGCATTCGGCGCCTCAATGGCCAGCTTTTCCGCCAGCGGTTCGTCGCGCTCTTTCTTTAATCGTTCGGCCTCATCAAAATCAAGCGATTCTTCGGCGTACGTTTTGAGGTGTTCATAAGCCGAACGTGCTTGCGGCGGAATTCCGCGCTGAATCAGATTCACGTGTTCTTCGGGATCCGCTTCGAGATCGAAAAACAGCGGCGGTACATTGCGGAACCGGACGTATTTGTAGCGCCCCTGCCGCACACTCCGGAATTCTGTGCCCTCTCCCCACCGGGGAATCAGATTGTCTGAGACTATGGGGCGATCCGGTGGTTCCCGGCCTTCGCGGACCGCTTTCGTGAGGTCGCAGCCGTGCAGTTCCGGAGGTTTTGGCGTATTGGACAGACCGCAGAACGTCGGATAGAGATCGAGCAGCGCTACCGGCGTAGTGATTTGCTGTGGCGGCGCTTCGCCTTTGCGCTGTTCAGGTGTGGAGGTAATAAGCGGTACACGTGTACAGCCTTCATGCCAGCTGTGCTTCCACCACATACCGTGTTCGCCGGCCAGTTCACCATGATCAGTGCTGTATACAATGATGGTGTTCTCCAGAAAACCGTTTGCCTCAAGCTGGAGAAGCATATCACCGATAATCTCGTCCAGATAGCTCACGCATGCAAAGTAGGCACTCCGGGCATTCATCATTTCAGGGCCTTCAATTTCGTCTGTGCGAAAACCTTCGCGCATTTTCACGCTCATGGGGTGATCATGGGCGTCGCCGCCGGCATCTACCTTCGGGCGGGTGATTCGGTCAGGCGGATAGCGGTCGATCCAGCGGCGTGGGGCAGTAAGCGGAAAATGGGGACGGGAAAACGAAGCGCACAGGAACCATGGTTGATCGGGATTTCTGCTGGTATGCTCCCGTAAAAAGGACAGTGATTCCTGTGTGATCACGCGCTCCTGCATGAGGCTTTCAGGTATTCCAGTGCGGCCCACAGCGTCTTTTGTGCGCGAACGCATGCCCATTGCCGGTTCAGGAACAGGTTCCCACTGGTGGCCGGTGTCTCCGGTCAAGTCTCCGTACGGTCGATGGCGGAAACCGGCGAACTGGCGTCTTCCGCCCAGATGCATTTTTCCTACAAGACAGGTCTCGTAGCCATTTTCCTGCAAGGTGCGGGGGATTGTATTCAATTCGGGTCGCAGAATACTGCTGTTACCCCATGCCCCGGCATCTTTGGCCTCCAGACCCGTAAGCATGGATATACGACTGGGCGTACACAGCGGCATCTGACAATACGTATCCGTGAACACTGTGCCCTGCCGGGCTAGACGATCCAGATTCGGTGTCTGTACGTCCGGTTCACCCCCCTGTTGTTCGGGGATGTGGCCCATAAATCGAAAACTGTGTTCGTCACTGAATAAAAACAGAATGTTCGGTTGACTCATGGCCGTCTCCATTAAATGTTGCTTTTTTATCAGAAAAGTTTACGCTCAATGAAAAGCCCGTCCGTTGGCCCACGGATGCGCTTAACAGTGATACGTTATGCGGTGTTTCAGTCCGTTATTATAAGCGATCCTGAACGCAGAACCAACGAATTCTCCGCGTTTTTGCGAATCATCAAATAACTTACGGAAGCGTTTTCAGGTCTCGACCGATCAGGGGCAACGGTGAATAACAGGCGTAACCGTGGGTTGCTGATGCGTGCCTGCATCGGAAAGCCGGTTCGAGTCAAGCGTGAAGTTGCCCCGTTTGATCACACAGGTACGGCAGAAGTTATGATACCTTTGAAAGATGAAAACCCGTCCAGACGTTTCCCGGTCATCACGTACGCCCTGATCGGCGTGAATATAGCCGTGTTCTGTTTCGAGCTTTCTATACCTCAACAGCAATTGCAGAATGCGCTACAACAGCATTACGGAATGGTTCCGGCCCACGTCACGGAGGTGCTTCAGGGGGAGCGGGGCATGCTTTCCGGTCTGATCATACCGCTTTTCGCCTCCATGTTTATTCACGGCGGCTTTCTGCACTTGGGGGGGAATATGCTTTTCCTGCATGTGTTCGGGGACAATGTTGAGGCGAAATTCCGGCACGGGCGCTTCCTGGTGTTCTATCTTGTCTGCGGGGTGGCCGGAAGCTGCGTGCATTATATCCTTGCTTCCGCGGACAGCACTGTACCTACGATCGGGGCCAGCGGAGCTATCGCAGGCGTACTCGGTGCGTATATCGTGATGTGGCCGAAGGTACGGGTGATTACGGTGATACCGATCTTTTACTTTATCCGTATCGTGCCGCTGCCGGCTTTCGTCGTTCTGGGGCTGTGGTTCGTGCTGCAACTCGTAAACGGCGCGGGGAGCCTGCAGACGGAAACGGGGGGTGGTGTAGCCTATTGGGCGCACGTGGGCGGTTTTGCCACAGGAACGCTCTTGGCTTTTCTGATTTCGTTGGGGTCCGGTAAACGTGAACCGAGGCGCCGTAAACGGTAAGCTCCAGCCTGAGGCGGTCTGGGTATGAGCGCGGGGCCTACGTTGAGCTAATATCGGTGGCCGCCTTTTTCATCGCTTTTATGTGTTCGGGGGTCGTGCCGCAGCATCCTCCGATAATGCTTGCACCGGCCTGCGCAAGGGCGGGAACCTTTTTCGCCATCTCTTCAGGCGTTTCTTTATAAACGGTGGTGCCGTTTTCCACCTCCGGTATTCCGGCGTTCGGCATGGCCATAAGAGGGGTGTGAGGTAATGCTTCCCGCAATTGGCGCACGATTTCGATCATCTCATCCGGCCCTGTTCCGCAGTTGGTACCCACAACATCCGGGTTTTCCCGGATGATCCGTTGAGCAAAATCCTGCGGCGTTACCCCCATCATGGAGGCGTAGCGGCCATCTCCTTCCGGGTCAAAGCTGAAGCTGCCGATCACGGTCGTATTTGTGTTTTCTTTTGCAGCCCGCACAGCGACAGCTGCTTCGTCGATTGATGTCATGGTTTCAACAATAATCGAGTCTGCACCGCCATCCTCCAGTGCTTGAGCCTGTTCCTTAAAGGCATCGTAAAAGCCTTCTTCTGTTTCCAGGCCGTACGGTTCCATGAAATCTCCCGTCGGTCCCATGGTGGCCAGAACATACTGAGTATCCCCGGCGACGTCCCGGGCCAGGCTGGCGGCGGCCTTGTTGATTTCCGCGGTCCGTTCCCCGAGTCCGTACTGATTCAGTTTGTAACGCGAACCGCCGAACGAATTGCACTCCACCATATCACTCCCTGCCTCGCGGTACTTCCTGTAGATGTCCTTGATCTCCTCCGGGTGATCTATACACCAAAGTTCCGGACACGTTCCCATCTCCAGGCCCTTCTGCTGCAGGAACGTTCCCATCGCGCCGTCGGCTACGAGAATGTTACCTTCACGGACGTGAGCGATTACAGAGCGCATGGGTACTCCTCCTTTCAGTCACAGTGACTTCTGCTTCTTTTGTTCAGTCTGTTGCGAAAAATCCTACACCCCTAACGACACTTTACAGCGTGGAATGATGCTTGCAAGAAAAAACGTCTTGTTGTTACCAAACACGGCTTTCTTTACTGCATTCAGAGTTTGTGTCTGGTGTCAATGCCGACGACAAATTCTCCACGCCAGCGGCGATTACGGTGGTTGGCGAGAATTTCCTCTACTCGTCCGCGCAGCCACTCTTCGTGCATCTTGGTGGCTTCGCGAATGAGCGAAACATACGTCTCGGGGCCGTGTATGGCAGCAACATCCTCGAGTAGACGTTCGACCCGGTGAGGCGATTCAAACAAGAAAACTGTGGCCGGCACAGCCTGTAACTCCTCCAGAAAATTGCGGCGCTTTCCTTTTTTTGCGGGCGGATAGCCGGCAAAAAAGAAACGGTCCGGAGGAAGGCCTGAGACAGCCACGGCATACGTTAACGCCGAGACCCCCGGGATCATGTGTAAAGGAATGTTTTCCTGGTAAGCCTGCCTAACGAGGAGGAAGCCCGGATCGGAGATCACCGGCGTGCCGGCGTCGGACAGAACGGCAATCTTTTCGCCATCTTCCACCCGACGGATGATGTGCTCGGTCTTCCGGTGCTCATTGTACGTATGATATGAGGCCATCTTTGCCGGAATATCGTAATGCCTGCACAGGACACGGGCCCGGCGGGTGTCTTCCGCGGCTATGAGGTCCGCTTCTGATAAGGTGCGCACTGCGCGGTAGGTTATATCTTCTAAATTTCCGATGGGGGATGCAACGATGGCGAGCCAGCCACCTGCAACGTTGTCAGCAGTCATGGGAGTGCTTTTTATCCGGGATTTTTTGTGTCCATAGTTCCGCTAGCGATACAAAAGAAATCCGATTACGCCACCTGCACAGGTAAAGCCCAGCAAAGCAATGGACTTCTGAACCTTCAAAGTGACCAGCAACAGGTTGAGTTTGATGTCCCCGGTGTTAAAAATAAGCACCAGAATGACTAAGATAAGCAGGATGAGTCCGTATAAAAGTCTTTTACTCATATAACTGTCCTCATGTCGGGATGAGCTCTGCCCTCGCGGCATTCTGCTGCACAGAGTTGCTGCAGCCGTAGGCAGAAATAAAACCGTTTTATGTGTCTTCGCCCCGTCCGGGCGCGATCCGATGCCGGTGCCCTGATAAAGGTGACATTCTACTTCTGCTGCACAGGT
>CAJXKU010000233.1 GCA_913055945.1 uncultured Lentisphaerota bacterium
ACCGAAGAGGTTTTTGTGGTGCCCTATAACGACACAGACGCTGTAAACCAGGTCGTCGAGCAGTACGGCAATGATCTGGCCGCAATTGTGGCGGAACCCATCGCCGGAAACATGGGATTGGTTCCGTCGCAGGACGGCTTTCTCGAGGGCTTGCGGCGTGCAGCCGATAAAGCCGGTGCTTTGCTGGTGTTTGATGAAGTGATTACCGGATTCCGGTTCGGCGCCACCAGTTATGGTGAATTGTGCGGTGTTATTCCGGATTTGACATGCCTGGGAAAAATTATCGGTGGGGGTATGCCCATAGGCGCTGTCGGCGGTAAGAAAGATGTAATGGATGCGCTTGCGCCGGAAGGTCCTGTCTATCAGGGAGGCACGCTTAGCGGCAACCCGGTTGCCCTGGCTGCGGGCTTGACTACGCTGCAATTGCTGGAGAAAGAGTATCCTTATCAGGAACTCGACAGGCTCGGGCAGAAGTTGTGGAAGGGAATGAGTGAAATCGCCGAAGAGAGCACGGTGCCGATGCACGTGGTACAGAGAGGGAGCGTGTTCACACCGTTCTTCACACGAGGGCCGGTGCAGGATCTGAACGGAGCGAAATCGAGCGATACGAATGCCCACGCCGAATTCTTTCACGACATGCTCAGGCGGGGCATTTATCTACCCCCCTCGCAGTTTGAGTGTGGTTTTCTCTCCACGGCGCACACGGAAAAGGATATAGAGAATTTCATCGATGCGGCAGGTTCTGTCCTGGCGAGGCGAACATCTTGAGAACGCGCAGTCGTGCAGCTCTTCGGACAGAACGTCAGTATCGCGTAGGTATCCGCCTGATCATCAGTAGCCCGCGTTCGGACTGGAGCCCTTCAGGGGCAAGTATCGCCGTAGTTTGGGCATGGGACAATGCTGGTCAGGATAAGAACAGGAGCAGGCGCGAAATACAGCTACAAGCTGTTTTTAGAAGATATTGGAAACTAGACTGTTATGAGTTCACCCCAAAGACAGACCGTACACGAGAAAAAGACAATCCTCCGACCGAAGGATGTACAGGATAGTGCACGGCGTCCTGCTACGGAGAAAATGGCGGGCTTAAGACAGCGAACGGAAGTTCATCGACAAGGCATCGCCCTGGTACCCTCGCAGAACGATGAGCACCCTTATACGGCGTACTTAATACCTTCCCGCGAAGAGTCCGGTATGATGCATCTGATGTGTGATTGCGGGAATGCGGAGGCGTGTCAACAGGGGCAGGATCTGGCGGAGATTTTCAGACAGCGTCGAAGGCGTCCCGGCTTTTTGCGCTCCTACGAAGAACTGCTGAACAGTTTCTGGTATAAACTGGCCGGTGTACTAATGGTATCCGACCGTCATGATGTGCACCGGATAGCTACAGAACGGGATCCAGCCACTGATGAGATCCTGGTTTACGATAGTGGCGGAGATTGTCTGATTCAATACAGAGGTGATTCCGCGGAAGATCGAGGCCGGTTGATGGAACGTTTAGGCGGAGCGCAGACAGAAGAGAGCCTTCCGCTGAGGTTCATGGCACTGGACGAATTGGCTTCGCGAAGCACGACAGCACCTGAAGCGAAAATGCGGGCGCAGGGATTTACGACCCGAAAGCAGATCATCGAGCGCGGCGTCTGGTACCGTTTGGGATACCATGTGTGGCGCGAATACGGCCGAGATGCCGTCCTTTTTCAGCCTGACCTGGAAAAAGAAGACGAGAACGGGCCGTTCTGCATAGCAGGTGTTGACGTCCGGGGGAGAGAAATCTTCCGCCTTTTTATTGATCCTTCTAAGCGTACCCAGGTGCTGAAGGCCATCCGGGATCGTATCTATTCGGCCGACGAACAGCAACCGGCTGTGGGGTATCCTTCGTATCGGGTGCGATTTGTGGATGATTCCCGGCTGGAGGTGACACCGCAGGTTCGGGTGACAACGCCCGAAGGTGAAAACACTACGGTGGACTTGAAGGAAATGCCGCATGCTCTCTTCGGAAAGGTGATGAAGCTGAAACAGCTCGGCTCGGTATTTTTACAGCAGCCCGATAATCCGGAAGACCTGCCGGAAGTGGATGAGAAAACCGTTTTAGAAGGGGATGAGGTCCCTGATTTTATTGCCCGTTATCAGGACAGATTCGACACGGAGCTTTGGGATGTTGAGGAAAGTGTCCGCAACGTTCAGATACAGAAAAAGCCGGAGGAACTGTCGCTGTTTGCCCACGCGTTGGACAGGAATTGGTGCTGGCTGGCCGTAGGATATCAGGTTGGTCAGGGGTTTGTTGAACTGCCGAAACTGCTGGAGGCCCGGGAGAACGGACAGCGCTTCGTTCGGGCTGAAGACGGATGGGTCGACACACAGGAAGAGCAATTCGATGCTGTTGCCGACGTGTTTGACCAGGCAGTTGTTGATTCTGCGGGTGAACAGCTGAAAATGTCCCGGATGCAGACCTTGAAAATAGCTGCGGCGAACGCAGGAAATCTCCAGGTAGACGGGGCGGATGAAGAATCAGCGAAAGAGCTGGAGAATCTGGTCCATCTCAGGTCTGCAGAGTCACTGCCGGACATCACCCATCAGGTTTCTCCATTGCGGCCCTATCAGGAGACTGGGTTGAAATGGCTCAAGTTTTTGGCAGACAATCGGTTCGGCGGCTTGCTTTGCGACGAAATGGGGCTCGGGAAAACCCACCAGTTCATGGCGTTGCTTGCTGTGCTGAAACTGCAGGGAGAAATCCGTCCGCCCTATCTGGTCGTATGTCCGACCACGGTATTGATGCACTGGAAAGAAAAGATTGAACAGCATGCGTCGATCCTGAGTGTATACGTGTATCACGGCCAGGAGCGGAATGTGGAAGAGGCTGTGGCTGAAACGGACGTTCTTCTCACTTCGTACGGCGTGATCCGTAAGGATGCCGGCGTGCTGCGGTCTACACAATTCGGTGTGGTGGCATTCGACGAGATTCAGCATATTAAAAATAAGGAAACCCAGAGCCACCGTGCGTGTTACGCGTTGAACGCAGAAGTTAAATTCGGCCTTACCGGTACGCCGATCGAGAATCGGCTCACGGAGTTAAAAGCGCTCTTCGATGTTATTCTTCCCGGTTATCTCGGAGATGACAGAAATTTTGAGCGTCAATTTGTTCAGCCCATGGAAAAACATCAGCACGATGATCGACGCAGATTCTTACACCGGCTTGTTGCCCCGTTTACGTTGCGACGCTTAAAAGATACTGTGCTGGAGGAACTTCCGGAAAAAATTGAAGACCTTCGTCACTGTGAACTTGCTAAAGATCAGGCGGAACTGTACAGGGAAATCGTTGCTGCACGAGCCCCTGAACTGCGCAAAAAACTGGAGGATGAAGGTGAGTCTGTACCTTACGTGCATATTTTTACGCTCATCGACATGTTGAAGCAGATCTGTGATCACCCGGCGTTGGTCCACAAGGCGCCCGAAAAATTCGAGTCGTACACTTCGGGCAAATGGGCGGCTTTTAAAGAGGTGTTGCACGAATGCCTGGATGCCGGCGAGAAAGTCGTGGTTTTTTCTCAGTATCTGGGCATGCTTGATATCATGGAACGATATCTCGGGGCCTGTGGCGTGCAGTGTGTGAAGTTGACGGGACAGACGCGGCAAAGAGGTGACGTTATCCGGCGGTTCAATAATGATCCCTCCTGCCGCGTATTTCTGGGAAGTCTGAAAGCAGGCGGAACCGGCGTTGATCTTGTCGGGGGATCGGTTGTCATTCACTACGATCGCTGGTGGAATGCAGCGCGGGAGCAGCAGGCCACAGATCGTGTACACCGGATCGGACAAGATCGGGGGGTTCAGGTGTTTAAATTTATTACGCGGGAGACCCTTGAAGAGAAGATTGCCGGTATAATTGAGAAAAAACGAAACCTTATGGAAAACGTTGTCAGCGAAGATCAGCCGAATGTTCTGAAGACGCTCTCCCGTACGGAGCTGATGGATCTGCTGAGCGATCCCGCTGTGAATGAGCAAAAGGCCGTTTAGAGCAAGGAAATAAACTTGACAGAAACGTGAAGGACAAAAAAACGGGAGTATGGTATGCCGATAGACGCCAGCGGAAATTTTGTAACTCTGCAGGAAGAAATGGGTGAACGGCTGAATATCTATGGGAAAGACATCTCTTTTAAAATCTTCATTTTTCTGTCCCCAATTTTTTTGTCGGCGTTCATGTTTCAGCATCTCTACCGAGTCTGTCATTGGGATGTCGGGGCGGTTTTGCACGCCCGGCGGTCCTGGTGGAACATCGACTCACCGACACATTGTCCCTACCCGCGCCCTTTTCGGGCGCAAATGTTTGGTAGGTAACCGGCAAAACCCCCGGCTCACGCCGGGGACTACCTATCTGTGCCCCTTCGGGGCACGGTAAATACTGTCAAAACGCCCCGTTTACGCCGGGGGGTAAATAGCGGCGTCGCGGTGGGCGTCGGTTAAATATCTGCCGGACCGCGAAGCGGTCCAGGTGGGTAGCCACGGGCGTAAGCCCGTGGAAATCGGAGATATACCACCACCAATGCGCGCCCCAAAGCGGGCGCGGGTGATTCTTGTGGGGCACGCCATACCAATCGGTCAGCGATGCTGAATAACGAAATACCCCGGAACGGCGCAATAATGCTGAATTCTGTAGATGGCAACATATACTTGACAGAAACATGAGGGACAAAAAAACGGGAGTATGGAATGCCGATAGACGTCAGTGGAAATTTTGTAAGGCGGCAAGGCTTGAAGGGGTGCAATGGATCAATATCACTCTGAGAAAAATTACATTAAAAACGCTTCATTTTTCTGTCAAAATATGATGAAACGACTCGCAGATACTTAGAAACTTTTAGGCACAAACTTCTGGAAAAGCAGTTTTTTGTGGAGTTACTTCAATGAAAGGACATATGACAGTTGTCAGTTGCGGTGTCCGGTATGAAGACATGCCCCCGGAACACATGCGCGCCGTCGAAAAATCAACGGTGATGGCAGGGGGGCAGCGTCTGCTGGATTGGTTTCCCGGTTACGAAGGAACGAAGATTGTGCTGGATTCGGGCATTCGGGAAACCGTCCGTGATCTGACAGGTTATGCGCAGGAAGAGAAGGTGGTGGTGCTTGCCGGCGGTGATGCGCTTTTTTTCGGCATCGGCAGCGTTTTGACGGAAGAGCTTCCCCCGGAGGACTTGACGATATTGCCGAATATTTCAGCCGCTCAGGCGGCGTTGGCCCGTTTTAAAATTCCCTGGGGCACTGACACCCGTTTTTTTTCTCTTCACGGGCGGGACATCCAACTGCCCTGGCGGCGAATGCTCCAGGCGGCACCGGCAGTGGTCTACTGCGACCCGAAGCAGTCCCCGCACGCTGTATGTAAACGTCTGATTGAGTTTTGGCCGGCAGCCGCGCGGATGAAAGGGGGCGTAGCGGAAAACCTGGGGATGCCGCAAGAGAAGGTGATATCGGGAACGCTGGATGAGCTGGCGAACGGTGAATTCGACGGACACGCGGTGTTGGCTTGCCTGATGATTGTAAAT
>CAJXKU010000234.1 GCA_913055945.1 uncultured Lentisphaerota bacterium
ACAAACCTTCAGGTATCCCGGAGGCACTTGCTTGTAGTTCCGGCTTCAGCCGGGTTTTTACCCGGCGAGTCTCATACTAGCCTGGCCGCCGGACAACGTCCGAAGACTCTTGCGTAGTTGTATGGATGAAGGCCAACACGGCCCGAGGCCATATTTAGCCCAGGGTGGAATTCCGGACCGCTGGGCGGGCCGGAATGGAACCCTGGGACGCGGATATGAAAAATATATCGCGCTCTGAAAGAGCGCCTCATTTCCTCCTTTCGCCTTTTCATCCTGTCCCCCTTTCAATCCTTGGCCACTATAAGCTCTGGTGAATATAACGGAGAACGAAGAAGGTGTAAGATGTAAGATCTAAGGGGAAAGGGTGGTGGGTTGGCAGGGAATCGAACCCCGGGCCCACGGCTTAAAAGGCCGTTGCTCTACCGACTGAGCTACCAACCCACTGAAGATCACCTTTGATTAACCTACGGTAGCCCGCGGCTACCGTACACGGCGTGTAATTTAATTCAAACTTTGTTAAAAACAAGGCTACGCACATGTTTCAGCGTTCCGAAAACCCCTTCCCGAAGTTCCGGCGGCAAACCCTCAGGTTTTTCTTCTGCCGTACAAAAGTATAAGGTGAGATATGCATAAACATTGGCGTATTTTCTCAGCCTCTTCTCGCTTACCTGGAAAACCGGATATAGTATTCCCAGGATGCGCAGGGTACATCTTCACGCAGAATCCTGCACCTTTTGAACGTCGGCCTTGCAGTTCTAAGCAGAAGAATTCTTACACAGATGCGGGAAGAACCTTTTTTCAGGGGGGCTTCCGGCGCAATAGGCTGAAGGCCGAACAAAGTTCGTGCCCGTCACGTACTTTGCATTCTTACATAACCTGTAATCGCAATCGCACCTACAAGGAACAGCTGAAGGCATGAACTACCTCATCACTGGCGGAGCCGGTTTTATCGGCAGTCACCTGGCGGAAACTTTGATTGCATACGGACACCACGTGACCGTGCTGGACGATCTTTCCACCGGTGATATGAATAACATCAGACATTTGCTGGAACGCGACCGCTTTCATTTTACTGAAGGTGCCGTAGAAAACAGCGGTAACCTGCAGTCTCTCGTGACGTGGAGCGACACCGTTTTTCACTTGGCGGCGACGGTAGGGGTGGAACTTGTGGTGAAAGAACCCGTGCGCACCATTCAGACAAACGTTCACGCAACGGAAAAGATACTTGAGTGCGCCGGCCAGAAGCATAAACGGGTGGTCCTCGCTTCAACGAGCGAAGTCTATGGTCGTGCTGCCTCGGAGGTTTTTCGGGAGACGGATGATCTCCTCATAGGCCCGCCTACTCACTCACGGTGGGCATACGCAGCCAGCAAAGCGCTGGACGAATACCTCGCCCTCGCCTATCAGAAGGAAGGCAAGATCGAAACCACGATCGTCCGTTTCTTCAACACCGTGGGGCCCCGCCAAACCGGTCGCTACGGGATGGTATTGCCCCGCTTCGTGAGCCGTGCGCTCCAGAACGAACCCCTGGAGGTTTACGGTACGGGTAATCAAAGCCGCTGTTTCTGCCATGTGGCGGACACAGTGGAAGCTCTGCTCGCGCTCGAAAATGCCCGGAACACGGACGGAGAAATTGTCAACATCGGCAGTACCGACAGTGTCACGATCAATCAGCTGGCCGAACGCGTCAAATCACTGCTGAATAGCCATTCTGAGGTCCGACATATTCCATACAACGAAGCATACGAGCCCGGTTTCGAGGACATGCCTCGACGCATGCCGGACATAGACAAAATCCATAAGATTACGAAATGGCAACCGCAACGTAGCCTTGACGATATTATCCTGGAGGTGGCTTCGTATTTCAAAAATGAATGAAACGGGACTTAATTCTGCTCAACACGAGGCTGTGACAACTATTGATGGACCGCTTCTTTTACTCGCGGGCGCCGGCACCGGAAAGACCCGGGTAATCACTGCACGTACGGCCCACATGCTGTCCTCGGCCGGCATACCGGCGAAGAACATTCTTGCCTTGACGTTCACCAACAAAGCTGCACGGGAAATGCGCGAACGTATTACCGCCTCAGTATCGCCGGAGACTGCACGCCCGCTTACGATCGGTACATTCCACGCCTTCTGTTCCAACCTGTTGAGATCTCACATCAGGCTTCTGGGGTATGCGCCCAACTTTTCGCTTGCCACACAGGCATATCAGATCGGGGTCATCAAAAGCATTATCGGAGAATGCGGATACGCCAGTTCTCAAGACGGCAATAAACCGTTCGTTCCGGACGCGGGCGCAGTGCGGGACAGAATCAGCAAAGCCAAAACAGCCCTGAAAACACCCGAAGACATGCGTACAACCGCGGAAGAAGTACATGAAGAACGCGTGGCTGACGTATACCAGCGCTACCAGGAACGGTTGAAGACCATGAACGTTCTCGACTTCGACGATCTCCTGGTACTGGTCCTCCGCTTGTGGGAGGAAAACCCTGACATTCTGAACAAACACCGGAACAAGTTCCGGTACATCATGGTCGACGAATATCAGGACACTAACCACGTCCAGTTCCAACTGATCGCCAAACTGGCCGAAGAGCATCGCAACCTCTGCGTTGTCGGCGACGACGATCAGGCGATTTACAGCTGGCGGGGCGCCGTGGTCGAAAATATCCTCCATTTCGACCAATACTTCCCGGACGCCAAAACCATCCGGCTCGAAGAAAACTACCGCTCCACGCAGCATATCCTCAATGCCGCAAACAGCCTTATCTCCAACAATTCCTCCCGAAAAGCCAAAAAACTGCGCACGCAGAACAAGGAAGGCGAACCGGTCCAAATTGTCGCCGCAAAAAACGAAAAGGAAGAGGCAGACATTGTAGCCAAACTCATAAAGGAAAAGATCCACGCTCACAAAGCAAACTACAACGATTTCGGCGTACTCTACCGCTCCAATTTTCAAGCCCGCAACATTGAAGCCGCCTTGCAGAGTGAAGACGTCCCCTATCACGTGGTGGGCAGCCGTTCCTTTTTTGAACGCAAAGAAATTGTTGATGCCATAAGTATTCTGCAGACAGTTTATAATCCTGCTGACGAAGAGAATCTTCTACGAATCATCAATGTACCGCCGCGCGGCTTCGGTACAAAGGCCATAGAGAGCTTACAGGAAACGGCCCGCATAACCGGACGAAAAATGCAGAGCCTTTTGGCTGATCCTGAATTTCTCCAAAAGCTCCCTTCCCAGACAGCCGAGCAATCCCGGCTTTTTGCGTCATGCCTGCAAAAAGGACGTAAAGCTTTGCAGAATCCCGGGCAGTCCCTTTCCGGAACGGTTCACAATATCCTGGAAGAAACAGGGTACCTTGATGGACTGGGCAAAATCTACAAGCCCCAGAAAGACGCCCTGAATCGACGGGAGAATGTATTCGAATTCATCGATGCCGCGGCGGATTACGAAAAGCGCGCCTCACAGCAGGCCTCCATGCAGGGGTTCCTCGAAAACATTACCCTCCGGGATACCAAGGATCGCGTCGAGGATCACAGTGCCGGCGAGCAACAGGGAGTGACGCTGTTAACGGTCCATGCAGCGAAAGGCCTGGAATTCCCCTATGTTTTCATCACCGGCCTGGAGCAGAACATGTTCCCGAATCGCCGGGCGATAAATACAGACGGCATCGCCGAAGAACGGCGGCTTTTCTACGTGGCCCTCACGCGGGCACAGAAAGAAGCGACGATCACCCGCGCTGACTATCGGACACTGCGAGGGAAAAAACAGAAATTACGCCCTTCGTACTTTCTATACGAACTTCCCGAAGAGAATCTGGTTTTTTCAAACGCTGAAGATGCGCTTGCACCGGCCTCGCAGGAAACTGCACAGGACATACTGGACCAGATGAAGGATATAGCTCAGAAGAGCTGAGCCGGGAGCCATGGTGTTATGCAGACAGATATCGTGCTCACAGTAGCTGAAGGAAAACGCCTGATCGCAAAAGGCATTGCTGCAGACAACCGAGTCAGAAACGTTGGGGGCCATTATCAGTAAACGTATCGATCTTATCCATCCCGTTGGCCTCGAAATTCCATCCCGGGAGACTTGAACGAAGCTGCTGACCGTCTGGATCACCCGGAAACAGAGAGAAACAAAACTGGTGCGCGCTCCTGGACTTGAACCAGGGACCTCTACCGTGTGAAGGTAGCGTTCTAGCCGCCTGAACTAAGCGCGCACTCAAGATGTCTATAACATAAAGCATCGCGCCTTGTTTTTCAACCAATATATTACCCATCCTGCTTAACTCTGTGTCCGTACCCAGCGTCTAATCCAGTTGAAAAGTTGTTGAGAAACCATGCCTGAATTCCCTGAAACAATTGGCCTGGTCGTTACCGGTATATTATTCGGTCTGGGCGCTGCTGTTTTTCAATCATTCTCCTATGTTTTTTCACGGCGATTTCTCAAGGAATGTTCCGCTAAACCTCAGCACCTCTTTGCTATGAGTCACCTGCTGATGGGTGTAATGGCGCTGGGAGCACTTCCGCTGCTCAAGCAGAATCCCCTGCCCCCCTTAAACCAATGGGCGTGGTATTTGATCGGGACGGCCGGATGTTATCTGCTCGCCCAACTATTCCTGTTCACTGCGTTAAACCGGTCGGATTCATCAAAAATCGCCCCCCTCCTGGGCCTAAAAATCCCCACGCTGGCCTTCCTCTCCTGGGCCCTGTTCCAGGATATGCCCAGCGTAATCGCATGGTTCGCCATATTTCTCTGCGTTGCCGCCGGGGCCATCATATCACCCCCTTCCGGCGTTCCGCAAATCCAGGTCCTCCTTCTCGTACTGAGCGCGTGCCTCGGCTACTGCATATCCGACCTCTGTATTCCGCATCTTGTAGACGCGCTTTCCCGTACTTCCGAGCATCCAACGCTGCTGGGCGTAAGTTTGACCTACATTGCCTGCGGAGCTGTCGGCGCCATAGCAACATTCATTCAAAAGATTCACCGAACGCCACGTATCGCTGTTTTTGCTTTTCCCCACGCGTTAAGCTGGCTTATAGGCATCTCCTTCCTTTTTGCCTGCTTTGCTACGCTCGGTGTAGTGGCCGGAAACATGCTTCAGGCGACGCGCGGCATTTGGTCCGTGTTTCTCGGTATGGCCATTACGGCTGCCGGGCTGCTCCACATCGATGATGTATCCAGCCGAAGGGTACTCGTCCGGCGAATCATAGGGGCCGTTATCATGACCACATCCATCGTGGTCTATCTCCACGTAGAACATCGGGAAGCACGAACCAAAAGCGAACAGAGAGAGGCAGTTTCCCACCACAACGCAGAATCTTGCGGTTGCAGCGTTTTTGCCGATTCGCAATCGGTGGTGGTGCCTCCCTCCAGGCTGGTGCCTGGGCTTCCGGCTCGTAGAGCCTACAGCTCGGAGAGGCTACGGTGAATCGGTGTTCCGGCAGGGCCGCCGGACGTGGAAAACCGCCCCGACATCCCAGTGAGAGATTCGGCAGACATGCTGAAGCATGAACGCCGACA
>CAJXKU010000235.1 GCA_913055945.1 uncultured Lentisphaerota bacterium
GCGGGTGAGGTAAGGCTCCAGCTGGCAGACCTTCTCGATCTGCGCACCGACACCGGATACGTCTTCTGCTGGGTCACTGATTATCCCATGTACGAATGGGACGAACAACGGGAAGCTGTAACGTTCAGCCACAACCCATTTTCGATGCCGCAGGGCGGTTTAGAAGCTCTGCAACAGCAGGACCCCCTCCAGGTCAAAGCGTACCAATATGACGTGGTCTGTAACGGCGTTGAGCTGTCCAGCGGAGCGATCCGTAACCACCGCCCCGATATTATGTACAAAGCTTTCCAGATCGGCGGTTACAGCCATGAGGAACTGGAGCAGCGCTTCAGCGGCTTACTGCGTGCCATGCGCTACGGTGCGCCCCCCCACGGCGGCATCGCCCCCGGTCTTGAGAGAATTGTCATGCTTCTCGCGGATGAACAGAATATCAGAGAAGTCACCCCGTTCCCCCTGAACCAGAGTGCACAGGATCCGCTGCTGGGTGCACCGGCACCTGCGACAGATAAACAGCTGAAGGATCTCAGATTGCGCGTGCTGCCGCAGAGTAAGAAGAAGGCGTAAGCACGAGGCTACTGCCTGACATACCCGTGTCACCTCGCGCCGAGCGGTTCGTCCTGAACCGTAACAGCTCTCGACCCCCACTGCGATAGCGGGTTCAGTACCTCAGGCGCTCACTCTGCAAGGCGTGAGGGCTGATCAATCGCAGCCGCCGGGAGCGGTTGCGTTACCTCGTGTGGTGTATGCCAAATGCGCTTACAGAATGTGGCACTATTTTACTAAGGCGGCGGGCAGATAGTGTCATAATACGAGTGGGAAAGGCGAAAAAGCGGGCGATAGTTCGCGACAAGGTTCGAGACAAGGTGCCGGATAAAGTTACAAGGGACATTTCGCATCGGCTACAGCACACTAAGGCGATACCCGAAACAAGTATCTCAGGCGCCACCCCCTGACGGGCTGAGCGACTGGGGTAATGCAGGCTGATACCCCGTGTGATTCCGGCTTCCAGGTTGCTCAGCATGGTGAGTTCTGAAGCGCTCTCTGGAGCGGTCGCGGCCTGCCGACGCTGGTTTGTACGGCACTGACAACTGCGCCCCTTCGGCGCGCAATATATTTTCTGTTGCGGAGGTCAGGTTCACTCCTCGATTTCACCTTTCATGGGCACAAACCTTACCGGCATAAGCGCTTGAGTTGAAGTTTGTCCTTGCCGGTTTTTCGTCACAAGCGTAAGGCGCTGAACCTCCATCGGTCCGCCCACCGGTATAACCATACGTCCCCCCGCCTTCAACTGGCGGAGTAAGGGCGGCGGAACGTGTCCAGCGGCACACGTTACAATGACCCCGTCAAACGGCGCATAGTCCTGCCAGCCGTAGTAGCCATCCCCCGCTTTCACTTTTACAGGATCGTACCCGAGCTTTTTCAGCCGAGATTGTGCCGATTCGGCCAGATCTTCGACTATCTCGATGCTGTAGACATTCTGCGTCAAACAGGAAAGTACCGCCGCCTGGTAACCACTCCCCGTACCGATCTCCAGAATTCTGTCACCTTCATCCACCTGTAAGTAGGCCGTCATCAAAGCCACAATGTACGGTTGCGAAATGGTCTGGCCGTGGCCGATCGGAAGCGGCCCGTCCGCGTATGCGGTACTTTTGTGTTTATCAGGCGTAAAAAGGTGTCTAGGCACCCGTCGCATCGCCTCCAGCACGTCGGGATGCTGCTGCCCTTCAATCAAGGGGCCGCGCGCCACGATCTGTTGCTTCACCATTTCCCGCCGTTCCTGCTTTCGCTCCTCGAAAGTCGGCGGCTGCCAGGTATCCTTCGTATCCGCCCGGTTATCCGCGTTTTCATTTTTCTCCTCATGAGGCACAGCTCCAGCAGCTTTCTTCTTATCGCTGCCGGGATCCTGCTGTTCTGCCTCGTCTTGAGCATTCTGTGCCGATGCCTGCGATAATACCGCCTCTTCAGCGGCAAGTTCGGAGACTCGACGCTTCGTTTCCGTCTTTCCCCGCCCACCGCCGGAAACCAGCCAGTTATCAACAACAAGAAATGCCCCCGCGACTGCTAAAGGGACAACGAGATAGAGTAGCATCCGCGTGTTCTTCATACCGAGATTTTCTCCTTAGTCGCAACGAGCTTTGCCACAGTCTCAACATGCGCGGTTTGCGGGTACATATCGAACAACCTTACGCCTTCCAGGGCATATGATCCAAGCTGAGTAAGCTCCTCCAGATCCCTGGCTAACGTACTGGGTTCACACGAAATATACACAATTCTGGCCGTTTTACTGCGGTTCAGATACTCACGAACGGCTGTGCTCAGGCCTTTTCTGGGCGGATTTGCAACAACCGTGTCATACGTCCGAGAGGCGCCTTCCTTTCTTACCCAGTTATCCACGTCCTGGCATCGGCAATACGCTTGAGGGACATTTTTGGCAGCTGCCTTCACAGCCGCTTTGTTATTTTCGACCAGAGTGACAGCATCAAATCTGTCCACCAGGAAAGCACTGTAAAGGCCGATCCCCCCGTATAGGTCCACACACGATTCGCCGGATTCCCCCCGGCAGACTTCCTCAACCAGCGCGTCCAACATACGAAGGTTACTCTGAAAAAAGGCATTCAGATGCAACCACACGGATCTGCCTTTTACGTCCCACTTCACGGATCTGTTTTGTCCTGCCACGAGATAACGGTGATCATCCCCGAACACAGTTACCCGTTTCTTTGCTTCAACCTCTTGGGGCTTTGTCCTTCTGGCTCTCTGCAGAAAGCGGTTTATACCTTCTGCCGCAACGGGGCAATGATCGACTGGAATCACCCTTTTGGAACGGCGTTCATGGAACCCGAGTTCTCCCTGGGGTTTCCGATGAAGCACCACCCGGTTGCGGTAGCCATACGGACGCGAGGCTTCCGCCCTGGGCAACTCAACATTTAATCGTGCCGTACGCGCCAGATTTTCAGTGACCACCTGCCGCTTGATTTCAAGCTGTCTTTCATAATCGATATGCTGCAAATCACATCCGCCACAGCGCCCGTAGAGCGGACACGCCGGAGACCTTCTGTGAACAGACGTCTCAAGAAGATCAACCACTTCTCCCCACCAAACGCCCTGCGACTTTCCCGTTATCCGGATCCGCACTTTTTCTCCGCCGAGCACAAATCTAACCAGGACCGTATGCCCCCGGAAACGCGCCAGTCCCACCCCGCCATGTACAATCTTCTCTATATCTGCAATATAGGTTTCGCCAGTTTCCATGATGTATCCACTTTTTCCTATGACATAATACACACCCAACCACCCGGAGGGCCAAGCCGCGCTGACTACATACATATTTTAGCGCTCTTTCCGGCTGTGTCCGGGCAAGTAGACATAAACGCAGGATATTGTCGAGTATACTCGACAGAACATAGGGACAAACATAGGTACCAACGGATATAGGCGGACACACTGGATAAGCGGCAGCTGGTATCGAGAGCCAATTTCCTATATATCGTTCCACTCCTCTTCAGTGGACTCGGTGGGGTCGGCGTGAGAAGTGATATCACTAAAGCTTTTATCAGTCACTGTTCGGTCTCCGTGATGTTACGGAACTAATTCTGCAACCGCTTTGCCGTAACGGGAAATGATGCTTCTAAGAACTCTCATTCCCTTAAGTGTTCCTTTTATAGGGAATAACAATGTTTTCAAGCATGGGGAAGTGTTTTTTGTTCAGGGTATACTGGTGTCTTTGCCAATAATCCACCCACCGTATGTCTGCATTTTACCTCAAAGTCTGTTACATTAGGAGCTGGATGCGGCGGAACGATTCTTCATTAGATCGTCTCGGCGTGCAACGACTATTTGGCGACCTCGTGTCGTTCCATTCCGGGAAACGCACCATTTTTTACATCCGGAGCGATGCGACCGGGTTGCGCCCCGTTTGGGCAGGTTTCTCTGCATCCGGGTGTGAGACTTAGCGATCCCTCAGAATGGGTGCAGATGTGGATGCGCCCTTTTTTCTTTTTTGCCTTTCGCCGCCAGAACAACCGGAGAAATCAACCTAAAATCATCCAGGATCATGGTCATCACAGCAAAACACATATCCCTCTCTTTCTTCGTTTGTAAACCGAGTTCCAGAAAACCATCTCAGGGAACAAAATTTAAGATATGAAGCCACTTGAGGAAATACTTCAAGAATTAGCTAATACCGATGAGCCCCGAAAATTATTTTTGGACCTTCCTCGAGGCCAACGGCGAACGATCTACTTCCAGCTTCCGGAGACCTACCGGCAAACGCTACTGGAAGACCTGGAGAAAGATGAACTGAAAAACTTCATCAAATCGCTGGATCCCGCCGAAGCAGCCGACGTGGTCGAGCAACTCGACGAAACAACACGTACCGAGGTGCTGGCTCGGTTGAGTGAAAGCAGACGACGGGCGATTGAATTTTTGAGTGGTTTTGATCCGGACACGGCCGCCGGGCTCATGGACCTGGACTTTATAACCGTACCGGCCGAGACCTCGTTGGAGGAAATATCCAGCCGGATTCGCCGACACGAGAAAAAATTCGGACGCTTCCCTATAATACTTCTCCTTGATGGCGATGCGCTGCAGGGGCGACTTGACCCCGGCGTGTTGAGTTACAAGGGGGAGGAAAAGATAAGCCTCTCGAATTACACAAAGAAAATACCGGTAATCAACCAGTCCACATCCGCCTCCAGGGTAATCGAGATTTTTCAGGATGAACCGGGACAGATCGCCGCAGTTATAGACGACGAGGTTGACGTCCTGGGTGTCATCCACGCCGAGGATCTTTTGCCGGTTATAAGGGAAGAAGCAGCCGATACCCTGCTGGAATTCAGTGGCGTGCATGAGGAGGAAAGCGTTCTTGACGGACCGTTCATCAAAATACAACGTCGTTACCGATGGTTAATTTTAAACCTGGCAACCGCTTTCCTCGCCGCCGGCACCGTCGGACTATTCGAGGAAACCATATCCGGACTCACGCTGCTTGCCATATATATGCCGATAGTTGCCGGCATGGGCGGAAACGCGGGCACGCAGTCCATGGCGGTTACCGTTCGCGGAATTGCGATGAGCCAGGTCAGCCTGAGCAGCGGAATTCGGGTGATTTTCAACGAAATTATTGCCGGTGCCGCCAACGGTGCGATCACAGGCGGGATTGTCGCGGTGATTGCAACCGTATTCAATCGCAGTTGGATGCTTGGCGCAGTGCTTGGCGTGTCAATGGTTGTAAACTTGATTATCGCCGGCTTCTTCGGGGCACTGATTCCACTGGTATTGAAGCAGCTGAATTTTGATCCGGCAACCTCGGCTACCATATTTATCACCACGGCCACTGACGTACTCGGGTTCTTTGTCTTTCTCGGCCTGGCCGGGCTGCTGCTGTTCTAAAATCGTAAAACGGATGAACCACACCATACAGAACTCAAGGACGTACCGCGGTTTTGATGACAACCAGAACGCCTGAGCGGAACCATATCTGGGCACGGACGTCCTCGTCCGTTTCTATACCGCGTTCATAACGGCGGGA
>CAJXKU010000236.1 GCA_913055945.1 uncultured Lentisphaerota bacterium
CTACAAAACGCTCATAAATCGGGGCGGCAGTCTCCGGCGCCCCCGCCTCTACAAAACTTGGACGGCGCCCTTTTGCTGTATCGCCGTACAGCGTGAATTGGGAGACCACCAGGACATCCCCACCCGTATCCAGCGCTGAATAGTTGAACTTACCATTTTCATCGCTGAAAATACGCAGATTTAAACATTTATCTGCGACAAAACGCGCAGTATCTTCAGTGTCGTCCCGGGACACTCCCAACAGGATCAGCAGGCCGTGTCCGATTGAGCCCGCTGTCTCACCACCTTCAATTTCAACCGACGCTTCGGACACGCGTTGCAGGAGAGCACGCATAGCAAATATCCTTTCCCGTCTTTGATTAAGAAACGTATAAAAGTTTACAGGACAGACCACCCGCTTATAGGCGGCGGTATTTGTTCGCGCCGCCGAATCAGGTAGTAGCAATTCCCCTGATCGCAAAGTACATTATGAACCTTATCAAGTCATCGAGTTATGTTGGTACTCTAATACCACAACGCAGAACGAACACAGGCAGCAGCAGGGAGTTTGGTATGTCTGCAGAATACGCCAGCTTGTCACGCGAAGAGACCAAGAAGGCTCTACAGGGCACCAGTTCTTCCCGCCCTCCGGCACATATGCACAAATGGCCAGGTGAGGGCCTCGTGGAATATCACGGGAATAAAGTCTGGGAAGTATTCGAAAAATATCCGACGGATGTGGTTATGCGGTCTGTGGTTCAACCTGGTATGTGGGAAGCACCGGAAGGATTTGATCCGGAATACCGTTGGGCATTTAAAGACAAAGCCGCACCCGAAGAGGAGAAAGGCTTGGACAGCGGTACGCAGGTTCTCCATGATTGGTCCGAGCTGGATAGCTTTCTGGAGAATATGCCCGCCACCGACAATCCGGCGATCTTCGCGCCTGTACGAGAAGCTAAGGCGGAAGCAGAAGGCAGATATGTATTAGCCCAGGCATTCAATTACTTTTATGAGCGATTGTGGGGATTACGGGGCATGCAGAACCTTTTGATGGACTTTTACCTTTTTCCGGATGAACTGGAACGTCTGTGTGATGGCCTGCTTCAATTCGCCCTTGGGCTTGTGGATGGCGCGGCCGAGGCTGGAGCCGACGGACTGGCGACAAGTAATGATCTGGGCCATCAGCAGGGACTGATGATGCATCCGGACAGTTTCCGAACCTTTCTCAAACCGCTTCATATCCGGATGGCGAACGCATGCCACGAACGCGGCATGGATTACTGGATGCACTCGTGCGGTAATCTGACGGATATTGTGGAGGACCTGATCGAGGCGGGTGTAGACTGTCTTCACCCTCTGCAGTATGGGGCCATGGACTGGCGAAACACGGCGCGTATCATCAACGGCCGGATGACGGCGTGGGCCGGCATCGATGTACAGCATATTCTTCAAGAGGAAAATCCTGATGGGGTGCGGGCGCATGTCAGGGAGCTGCTCGACACATTCTACATCGCCGGTGCAGGAAAATGCGTTGTTGCAGCGGGAAACGGCATCACCGGCTCAACACCTTTGGAAAACATAGATGCGTTCCTGGACGAAACGTTCCGTTACGGCCTCGAAAAAACTGACAGCCACCTTAACAGTGACTGAAGAACGCGAATAATGATGCAGATTCAACACAGGCGCCCTTAACCCGCTCGCTGAAGCCTCAGGCGAGTAAGTGGGACTTGCGAGGAACGTTAAAATCAGGATAAGAGTTTCTCTTCACGGAAACTGAGGAAGTCATTGCATTCCTGCTGGTGATCTGTGCGTTTACCCATAACCACATGGTCAAGAACTTCGATGCCGATAATCTCGCCGGATTTTACCAGATTTTTCGTCGCCGCGATATCCTGCTTTGACGGAGTGGGATCCCCACTGGGATGGTTATGGATCAGTACAATACGCGAACAATTGTTCCGGATCGCGCTGCGAAAAACTTCCCGCGGATGGATCTGGCTTCTGTCCACGAGTCCTACTGTCACCGGTTCTGTACGGATCACGAAATGCTTAGTGTCCAGCAGGATCACGTGGAACTCTTCTTTCTCTTTCTCCAGAAAATGTTCCCGGAAAATATCTGCTGCATCCTGCGGAGACTGGACAGCGGGACGATCGATTTCCGGGCGGGTGGATAAGCGATGCGCAAGCGCGAATGCAGCCCGCAGTTCGATCGCTTTGGCCTCCCCTACCCCCCTGACGGCACAGAGTTCGGAGATTTCGGCCGTAGCTAACGCGGAGAGGTTACCGTCAAAAGCCTTCAACACGTCCATGGCCAAGTGACGGACTGATCGATCCTTGGCCCCTGTTCGCAGAAGAATCGCCAGAAGTTCATGGTCGGCCAACGCGCCGGCACCGCCATACAGCAGCCTTTCCCTGGGGCGCTCCTGCACAGGCAAGTCCGCCATCATGTGCTCCGAACGATACTCATTCCCCGCCGTATGAGCATTACCATACTCCATAGACCGTCTCCGTTTTCTAACCGCTTTCCTTCATCAGAACTCGCATTCTGTCAAGTCAAATGAATTAGGGAAAATAGATGCTTTTCAGCATTCTGCGATCCGGATTAGGACGAATTTCCGATAAAAGGAAAGAATGCCGGCTTTATGTTCGGACGGACGCTTCAATGCACATAAAAACGTCCGCAGCCCCAGATTGTTCGTTTTCAGAATTTGGATGGCCTGAGTAGTAAAACGGGTTATTATAGTATGGATACCTCGTTCGGGTGAGCTATGAACCTGAATTTTAGGATGACTCACATCGACGCCCTGACAGACAGACACAGAAGGAGCCTCAAACAATGGGACAAAACTTCAAAACGGCCGTGATCGGTTACGGATTCGCCGGAAAATGCTTTCACTGTTATCTGGTCAACATTACCCCCGGCCTGGAACTTTACGGGGTGGCATCCAGTCGCGCCGATGCCCGGGACCAAATCCGGAAAGACTTTGGCTGTTATGCCTACGAAAGTTTCGAATCCGTCATCGAGGACCCGGATATTGATCTAGTGGTCATCGCCACCCCGCACAATACCCATTGCGATCTTGCTGTACGTGCGCTCTCGGCCGGAAAGCATGTTGTCACCGATAAAGTTATGGCTTTAACACTTTCCGAGTGTGACCGCATGATAGAGGCCGCACATCAGAACAACCGCCTGCTCAGCGTATTTCAGAATCGGAGATGGGATGGAGACTTCCTCACGCTCCGGAAATTAACCCGCGAAGGCCACCTGGGGCATGTCAGCTGGCTCGAAATGTCCTGGCAACAGGGGTTCGGCCCGCCGCGCGGGTGGCGCGGCCGCAGAGAAACCGGAGGTGGTAAACTTTACGACCTGGGTGCCCATATCATCGATCAACTGACCCTGTTTTTCCCCGGCCGGATAGAACACGTTTTCTGCCGTATGAATTACGACCATCCCGACGCTGACGTGGAAAGTCACGCGATGGTTATCCTCGGCTTTTCAAACGGAACGACCGGCATATGTAATACATCCAGTTTAGCACGGATAAAAAAACCCCGAATCTACGCCTGCGGCGACAAGGCAACCTTTGTGAAATACGGCGTGGATCCGCAGGAATCCGCCATGCTCCAAGGCGACATTGACCAAGCCGTGGAACCGCCGGAACAATATGGAACCCTGCACGACGGGGCCGAGGAGAAGAAGGTCGAAACTGTACCAGGCCGCTGGCGCAATTATTACGAGAATATTGCAGATGTGCTGGCCGGACGCAGTGAGCCTTTAGTCAAACTGGACGAAGTCCGGCGGCAGATGGCCGTACTGGATGCAGCTGTTCAATCCGCTCACACCGGCGAAGCCGTGAAACCTGCACTCGATTAACTGAATGGTTAGTTGTCCCTTCGGCTTGTCCTCCTGCGGATTGTCCGTTGTTTTTTAAAAAGATGCACAAGGATCTGGAATGGCCGCTTCCGGCACACCTTTCGGACTCGCAGCTGGAATCGATGCTGTTACTATGGGACGGGGGATATGTGTTGTGAGCTGTAAGCTGTGTTGTTGAGTTGTTCGTTGTTGAGTTGCTGTGTTGCACACTGCGCGAACCACTAATCCCGATCCTTGGAACGGCATCGGGACTAATTGATGTGGATGCAGTAGACGGATTCTGCTAATCCCATTGTCGAAGCTTGCGCTCACAAATATGACTTTGTGGCCGCAAGCTTCCGCAATGGGTAAAGCTCTGCGGTGCAGAACTGGTGGTATCCTTCGATACCACGCAGAATCCTTTCTCGGATTTTTCGCATCAGTGTTGATAAGTGTGAATCAGTGGAGCTGAAGCTTCACCCCTAACCGACTTGGTTAGGGACGTGCTAACCATCGTATTTCCATTACGACACTGGATTCTCACTCCCTCCGGTTAGGCCACCAGCCGTAATCCTGTAGGGAGTTATCTTTTTCCCACGATTGTTAAAATATTGAAAATTAAAACCAACGTGGCAGCTAGGATTGTGATCCCCTGCAAACACGTCTTTACCACGTGCCCTTCTTCTATACTAGACGCAAGAAGGAATGGTTCTATAGCGAGGACCACACCCACACAGAAAATCGAAAGTATAGCTCTTTTTCTTGTCATAAGCTACATGCTCAATTAAAAGTATCCGTCGGGACAATCTCGCGGGCCTATAGATTGGAAACCCCACACCCGAATTAATCCCCAGGCCATAATAGATTCGCACTTATAAAGGTGATTTTGTGTCCCCGGTACCGTGCCATCCCCGCAGTCTTCATGGCATGTTATAGATTCAACTTCCACTTTTGTATCTCCTACACTTTGCCCATCACAATTATTCACGCAATTTGCGAAAGCGGAAATACAATTTGCTCCCGCTGCCGCAGTAGCCACGTAGCAGCTAGCGCCCCCGGTAAAACCAACAGCGGGTGTGAAACAGCCTACTGCAACCGCTCCGCCGGCATCTCCGCATCCCCCATGCTTGCGATACATCCCCAGTCTAATAAACCTACGTAATCTGCATTAGCAATCATGTTGTTTCGGACAGAAACATAATTTAGCAGCAATCTATTTTGGATAGCTTTCTCTCCGTCGCCGCCTGTTTTCATGAGTTTTTCTGTAACAGCCCTTGGAAAATCAAACACTAGCCTGCCACCGCGTTCGTTAACCGGATCCCTACTCAACCACCGTCCCAGTTCAGCCGAGTAATACCGATAGCCGTAGTAGTACAATCCTGTCTCGTTGTTTTGATACTTCGTGCTGAAGCGGTGGTTGAAATCCGCCGCTTTGTCGGCGGTAGCCGCGGTCAGGCGCCCGAACGGGCTGTATTCGTAATGCGCGACCGTGTTGCCGTTGTTGTCGATGTATTCGGAGACGTTTCCGTTGGCATCGTAGGTTGGGTACCAGAGACCGGAGGTCTGAGATCCGAGGTCGGAAACGGCAAGCAATCCGCCGACGCCGCCGGCGCCCTGGAGCTGGCCACTGAGGTCGAGGCCCCATGTGTACGTTTTCACCGTATGTTGCGTGTCCTCCGAAGCTTTA
>CAJXKU010000237.1 GCA_913055945.1 uncultured Lentisphaerota bacterium
ACGGTGGCGAACTGAGCGAAGCCGCCGATTGAATTATCTAACCGTGGCCGTCATCTGTTTCGGCCTGGCTGTAACGCTGGCCTTCGGGAAATGGCACCTGAGTACGGTTCAGCAACTGGAGCGCGTCCAGCAGCGGACGGAGGATCTACGCAAATGCAGGAACTTAATTCCACAGCTGGAAAATACCCGGAAGCGTATAAAGAAGCAGGAGCGACTTCTGCTGCCTTTTGTCAGTAAGGGGACGCGGGTTCAGCGTTTCGTCCAGAGTCTTGAAGTGTTGAGCAAGGCTCAAGAAAGCGGGGCGTGGTTGGTCTATGCCGCGGATGAAGCCTCGTATCGTCGTGCGGGTATGACCGGCGAATCCTCCCGTAGCTCTTCCGGCGGCGGCGACAGGGGGACCGACAGAAAGCCGAAAGCTGCTCGCTTCTTCGGCGGCGGCGGCGTAGGTGAAGCCGGAAGTGATAGAGATACGGACGAACCCTTTCCGAATGTTATCCATGTAGAACAAATACGGCCTTTGGAAAAGCTTATTGTGGCCGGATTCGTGCCGTTCAGCCAGAAAGAGCCATGGGAGCCGGTGCGGAATATTGTGACACGTTTAAAGGAATCGGATGAGTTCGGAAACGTGGATCTTCTGCCTACAGCGAAAAGGGCTGACCGGGCGGATATCTTCGATCCGTGGCTGGATTTTTTCAAAGCCAGCGAGACGATGCAGTTTAAAGGGTTTATGTTGGATGTGCCGTTTGCGAACTCACCGCTGGGAGCGGTCGAGCGAAATGAAGACGAGGACCAGGGATGAAGCATATTTTGCCGCAGCATAAGATATTGGCCGCCGTGGCAGGGGTACTGATTGCCGGTACGGTGACGGTGTATGTGTTTGGGCTGGGCCCGGAACGGGAAAAGTTGGCGAAAGCGCGGGATAAAAAGCAGAGTATCAGGCAGGAGCTGGTGAAGAAGGACTGGCCCCTGGATGTCGATCAGCTGCGGAAGGCACGGGAGAAAGAACGGGCCAAACTCGCGCGGCTGCAGCGTCGAGCGAGTGAGATCCTGCAGGAAAGTACCGGGATGTTTACCTCGAAAATGGAGCGGTTGTATCCTTCGAAAGACATGTTCATTGAGCAGGTGTCCCGGCTGGATTATCAGGAAGAGTACAACAGGATCGAACAGGAACTTCGGGACCGCGGGGTCAACCTGCACGGGGAGATCCTGGGGGTCACCGAAGACACCTCCTCGCCCTTTATTTATCAGTTGATGTTAAAGCTCTGGACCGTCGAGATTGTGGCCGACAAAGTGACAGAAAGCGGTCTTCGGGTTTCGAAACTGCCCCAGGTCACCAAGTATGACCGTTACGGCGGAAAGGTTGCCGCATCTCAGATCGCAGTGCTGCCGATGCAGGCGTACGTTACCCAAGAGGATGCCGGCGAACCTTATCTGCTGGAATTCCCGGTGAAAGTTCTTGTGGAGGGGTCCATGAGTGCGTTCCAGGGGTTCCTTCGGAGCCTGCATGGCTCAGGCAGAAAACAGGCTGCCAACGCCTCGGGCGATGAAGGTGATAGTGCTGGGGGAAGTAACGAAGATACGGCGGAGAAAGCGAACCCAGAGGCTGCGCCATTCGTCCCCGTGAGTCACATGGAGGTCAAGAAAATGACCCCCCGGAAAGGAGGGGATAATATTGCCCGTGAAGTCCAGGTTCGGCTCATTGTGAGCTGTTTCTTCAGAATGGGCGGTGAAAAGGACGTGGAGCCGATGGAGGTGGATTCAGAAGGCGAGGAAACGCAGGAATCGTCGCCTTTGGGCATTTAGTAATAGAATAAGGACACGTAACCGTGCGGAATGAGTGGGAAAAACTAATATGCGGCGTGATGGTCGGAGCACTCCTGATCGCGGGAGCTTTCTGGCTTTTCGGTGGGGACCAGGAACAAGTCGGCAGGCGTGGTCGCCGCTCAATCCCTTCGCAGAGTTCGTTGTTTCATCAGGAGGCGGTGAACAACGTGGGCCGTGAAGTGGCGAGTGTGGAGTTTAAAGGGAACCATCCCTTTTTCACAGAGCCCGGAAGATTCAAAAAACTGTTGAAGAAACAGAAGTCGCGGCCAAACGGACGGCCGGAACAACCGGATGATGATGAAGAAGACGACGACGGTCGGGGGAAAAAGCCGGACAAACCGTCCGAGAAGGACACACAGCCACCGCCAGAGGAAACTGATGAAAAATCGCCGGAGCCCGATCAGAAGCCTGAGAAGCCGGACAAACCGTCCGACAAAGCCCCGAAAGAGGCGGCCCCTCCAGAGCCACCGCCGGTGAAAATCACGTATCTGGGGCTCATGGAAAAAGGCACAGAGAGAGCCTACGCTTATATACGTTTAGATCAGGGGGATTCAAAGGCGCAGCGTTTTGTCCGCGTCGGCGCAAAACTGGGGAAGTACCGTGTGGTGAATTTTACCGAAGACAAGCTGGTTCTGGAAGAAGCAGCAGGGGGAATGAAAAAAACGGTGAAGTTTAAAGAAACAAGCAGGATCAGATTAAAGAATGAGTGAACAGAGCCAACAGCAACAGGCCCGATCGTCGAGAAAAGCGGGACAGGATGTACTGCAGATTCTGAAACAGAACGAGACGCTGAGTGCATCCCAGGTCGAGCAGGCGGAGCGTCGCAGTGAGCGTGCGGGGGTGGAAAAGCATCAGGCAGTCCTGGATCTGGGGCTTGCGTCACAGGAAGCAGTTTACAGGGCCGTCGCCGCGGCTAACGGACTGGATTTTGTCGTGCTTCAGAACGAGGAGATCCCGGAGGAGGCGAAGAACAAGGTGTCGGCCAAGGTGGCCTTTCATTATCAGTTTGTACCCCTCTCGGTCGAGCGTGGCATCCTGCGGGCTGCGTTTGCGAATCCGCCTTCGATGCGGGAGCGGGAAAACCTGCGCTTACTCCTGGGCACCAGGCTCAAGCCGGTAATCGCTACCCCGGCGGAAATCCATCGGACGTTGAAGAGTGTCTTCGGTCTGGGAGCGGAAACGGTGCTGCAGATCCGGCAGGATCGTTCAGGCGACGACACGACGAACGCGGTGCAGTATGAAGGTACCCAGGGGCAGGACCTGGCGGATATGGCCGGTGAGGATGAAAATGCTTCCATCGTGCAGCTGGTGAATCAGATCCTGGTGGAAGCGCTGGGGTTGGGCGCGACGGATATCCATATCGAGCCGTATCCGGAGACAGCGAAAGTCCGGTACCGCATCGACGGCATGCTGCGTGATATCCCGACCCCCCAGGGATTGCGTGAATTGCACGAGGCGATTGTTTCCCGGTTCAAGGTCATGGCGGATATGGACATCGCCGAGAAGCGGTTGCCTCAGGACGGTCGCATCCGTGTGAAAATCAAAGAAGATGAGTTCGATCTGCGTGTCTCGATTCTGCCCACGCGTTTCGGGGAAACCATGTGCCTGCGTATCCTGAACCGCGGCGCAATCAATATGGAACTGTCCGAGCTCGGCATGAACCAGGACCAGTTGAACGTGCTTACCGGCCTGGTTGACTTGCCCCACGGCATTCTGTTGGTTACCGGACCTACCGGAAGCGGTAAGACCACTACGCTGTATGCCGCCCTCAACCGCGTAATGCGCGTGAATCCCGAGCGAAAAATCATCACCGTGGAAGATCCTGTGGAATACGAATTGCAGGGTACAAGTCAGATTCAGATCCAGGCCGATATCGGTTTGACGTTCGCCAGCGGCTTGCGCAGTATTCTGCGCCATGACCCGGACGTGGTGCTCGTCGGTGAAATCCGTGACCAGGAAACCGCCGAAATTGCCATCCGGGCGTCGCTGACGGGCCATCTGGTGCTGAGTACGCTGCACACGAATGATTCGGTCAGCGCGGTCACGCGGCTTGTGGATATGGGCGTTGAAGGGTATCTGGTGGCTTCTTCACTTGTGGCCGCTATGGCGCAGCGGCTTGTGCGCCGCATCTGCCCGCACTGTAAGGCAAAGGACAACGATATCAGTGAGCGGGCAGCCGAAGAGATCGCCGAGAGTCTGAATATGAACCGGGAAGACATCCAGGCCTGGAAAGGCAAAGGCTGTCTGGAATGTGACCATACAGGCTACAGCGGACGCGTAGCCATCCTGGAAATCTTTCTGCTGGATGAAGAGATTCAGGAGAAGGTTGCACAGGGGGCCACCACTCGGGAATTGCGCATCGAGGGCAAAAATCGGGGCATGCGGAACCTCAGGGATGCCGGCTGGGAAAAAGTGCTCCAGGGCCTGACCAGCATCGAAGAGGTCGAACGTATCACCGGGATGTACCGCATCTCCTACGAATCGCTCACGGAGAACCAGTAACAAATGCAACAGCCGGAGGGGCCGCACTGCAGATTGCGTGCGCACGCGTTACAGGAGTTGAATACATGAACGAACGGCCAGCAATAAAAAACAGTCTGTTCGGACGGTGTGGGCTGGGGTGTGCACGGCGTGGCGGGACCTTTACCCTCGTGGAGCTTCTGGTGGTTATCGCCATTATCGCCATCCTGGCGGCCTTGATTTTTCCCGCACTCAGTGAAGCCCGGAAAAAAGCCAAAGAAACCGCATGTATGAATAATATGCGGCAGCTTGTGACTTCATTTGAAACATACCGAAGCGATTACGACGGACAATGGCCCCTGTACTTAACGCAGTTGCATCTGGAGCGCTTGGAATATATTGGAGCACATGAGACGTTTGTATGTCCAGCGGACAGCTCCAATGGAGGAGAAGGCGGCCGCCCGCCGTCACCAGTCTTTCCCGATACAGATAAGCAGCAGTTGCCCCGTGCGGATCTGGATGGAGACAGTTACGCCGATGGTAGCTGGGACGGAAGTCTCCCGTTGGATCACGATAAGGACTCAGATTCCATAAAATCGAGCTATTTCTACGAATTTAACAGGTATGAGGTTAAAGCTGATTGGACCAACGACACGTACTATGGGTTTAAACAAAAACAATTAAAAAAGGATAAATTTCAATGGGTTCCTCTCCTCCGTTGTTTCTGGCATCTACCCGAAGAAGCAGCCTCGAACAGCAGTTGGCCCGTTGTTGATATTACGACAAACTATAACGTGCAGAAGGATGTGGTCCATTGGGAGAACGAAGTGGACTAATGTTTCTCGGATCGTTCGCTCCCTAGTCCCATTCTGTGACGACTATTGTAACAAATCGGCTACCTCCCCGCTGAATCGTCAAGAAGTTAAGTCATACCAAGCCGCAAACGCGGGTTTTGCTTTTTCGACTCACGTTATGTTGCGCGCAATATAACGTGAGTTTCTGGTCAACCGATAGACCGATACACCGGCATACCGGCATGCCGCCGGCGAATCGCGAAAGAGCCTTCCTCACACACGGGGTTGATGGACCACCTGCGCCCTTTTCGGGCGCGATGTGCGGTGGGCAATCCCGGACACCCCCGGCTCACGGCCTGACACTGAGACACAGTTGACACCGTCAGACAAGCGTCACCCTTCATACCAAAATGTTTTTAGAGGAATGTCCT
>CAJXKU010000238.1 GCA_913055945.1 uncultured Lentisphaerota bacterium
GGCTGTTCGCATCGATAACAGGAACCTGTCATCCTTAACGCCGTGGCATAGGACAAGGTTACTGTCTTCGTTTCGTAAGAGTAAGTCGGCTATCTCCCCCAACGCATCCGGGTATTCCAGTGTTCCGAGGTCGGCGATTACGCCCCTTCCGTAAAGGGTGGCGTCAGAGAGAGCTGACGCGATGATGCGGAAATACTCCCGAGGTAGCAGGGCGTTTTCAATTTTGCTGAGCATCCGTTTGTTAGCTGTGGGGTATAATGCTAAGTAAGCTTCTATGTCTGCTTTGGTCACTTCCCGTCCTAAGTCCTGGGTGTCTGAGCGTATGCCGTACACCAAGGTGGTGGCGAGTTTTACATCAATCGGCGTATCAGTGGCATAAAGGTATTCGTATAAAATGGTGGAGGTTGCCCCGTATTGTTTCCGTACATCTGTAAATTCAGCGCTGCGGGTGGCTCGGCAAATAGGGTGATGATCAATAACGATCTGCGGTTTTATATTCTCCGGAAATGAGTTGTTGCCCGTCCGGGGCTGAGTGTCCACCAACGCTACAATGGCGTATCGGGAGAAATCCAGATCCTCGACTTTTCTTAAATTAAGGCCCGCGTATCTTACCAGTGCGCGGTTTTCTGCCCGCCCCATCGTGCCGCCGTGAGCAAAGGTACATGGATGGCCGCCGATTTTCCGGATCAACCGGCGCAAGGCGGCTGCTGCCGCTATAGCATCAGGATCCGGATAATCCTGCATGCCTATAAGTACACCGCCGCTTTTACACAGAAGCGATTTCAGCTTTTCCAGTTTTGCTTGTGTTTTTTTGTGATTCATAAGACAAACCTTCCGCGGAAGGTGTTCCTTTGTTATCCGCCGATGTTGTTGCGTCTTGGGCGCTGTAACATCACTGGCAGCATTTCATGGCCGAGGTTCGATTGTTGGCATTTTCAGGCCCTGTTCCCCCTGAACTGCCGCCATCCGTCCTCCCCGTTGTTTTCCCAGTGTCAGAAGTGGGCTGAATCGTTATGATGCAGTGGTGTTAGCGCTCTCAGTGCTGAAAGGTTTCACGAGAATGACTGACTGCCCTTCTCCAGGGGTTATTGATCTTCGTCATAGAGATCCGGCTGAGACGGAGGTTTTTCAGCTTTTGCTTCCCCGGATTCTGATTGTTCAGGTTTGTTTTTTGAAGACTCTTGATCGTCAGAGGGAACTGCTCTGATCCCTTCAGGCATCTCTTCCTCTGAGGGTGATGTGTCCTTTGCGTCTCCGGATAAGGACTTACCGGCTTCCTTGAGTTTATCCAGAATGCCGGCCGGTTTCCACTCGCCCTGTTTTTTTTTGTATCCGTTGTTCGTAAATACGCGTTGCTCAATTTTTGGTAGAAGCTTTTCCGTTCTTTTCTCCCGGAAATGTCGGACCGCTCTTTTCAACAGAGCGACCTTGGACACCCACTTTTGCCGGGTTTCGTCGTAAATGTAGTTGGCCTCTTTAAATTTCTTTCGGGCCAGTCTGTTCCGGATTTGCTCGGCGTAATTTTTACGTCTAGCCTTATACTGCCGTTTATTTCTGCGCACGTAGTCACTCCGGAATTTTTTGTTTACCGATGGATAAAATCGAGCCTCTATTTCGGGCGGGAGATCATCACGCAGAAGCCACTGTGAGCCTATATGCACTCGCCTTGAGCTTTTTTTATGGAATGGTTCATTTTTAACGTGTGCTCCTCGACCTTTACCGCCGCGGATGGTAAAGCTTGTTCGATCCCCTTTGTCCAGTAGAGGATACTTTTTCTTTGCTTCTTTGCGGAATTCCTTCATTTGGGAAAGAGGGTATTTTTCATCAACTTTTTTCTCTACTTGTTGGGATATCTCTTTTTTGATTTCCTCAGCCGGACGGGTAGGTTTTTCCACCGGCCATTGAAAGTCCAGTTTCTTGGCAACTTTTCGTTTGGTTATTGTCTTTTCTGCTTGTTTGCGGGCTATCTCTTTGATGTCTTTTTTTAGTTTTGCGCGTTCCGCCTTCCAGTTGTCAGGTGTGTTCTCGGCTTTTTCCTCGGCTTGCGACTCGGCCGACGATTCCGCTTCACGGGAATCGTCGGCATCAGTGGATTCTTCCGCGCAGCTCAAACCGGCAGCGATAAGGGTAACAGAAAGCATAACCAAAGATACTGCGTGATTCAACGTGTGCAGCATTGTTCCCTGGATTTCGACCAACCGTTTATCAGCTTTCATCACGTTATTACTCCCCTTTCTGAGTGGCTTCCTGCTGTAACATAATCTCCATAGTGAACCATGAGGATTATATTGTTCTGTCCAAATGCATATAACAGCTTCATAAGCTATGGGTATTATTATAATGTAATTCAGCTACACTGTTACAGCAATTCCCGATTCTTGCCTCCTGTGGAAACTGCATTTAAAAAAGAGGCCTCGCGAATGAACTGGTTTCTGGGATTGGACAATAGCACGCAAAGCCTGAGTTCGCTTTTAATCTCCCTGCATACCGGTGAAGTTTTTGCCAGATATTCGGTCGATTTTGACACGGATCTCCCCGGATATGACCTCGTTCAGGGGGTCTTGCCCGGCCCAACCGCTCTTGTGAAGCATTCGGATCCGCTGGCGTGGGTTTCCGCATTGGAGCTGCTTTTTCAGCGGATGGTGGATGATGGGGTCGACATGGGGCGAATCAAAGCGATAAGCGGCAGTGCGCAACAGCACGGCACAGTTTACCTGAAGAAAAGCTTTTCTGAGCTGGATTCTGCGGATGTCAAAACCCCTTCACTGGTACCGGTCATAAAGGACATGCTCAGTCGCCGGACTTCCCCCATATGGATGGACAGTTCGACGACTGCTGAATGTCATGAGATTGCGAACGAAACAGGAGGGTACGGGTACGTACAGCGAAAGACGGGATCCGTTCCGGTGGAACGCTTTTCCGGACCTCAGATCCGTAAGTTTTATAAAGAGGAGCCTGAAAAGTACGAAAAGACTTCGAAGATCCATCTGGTAAGCTCCTTCATGGCATCTTTACTTACGTTCCGCGATGCGCCGATTGATTATGGTGACGGTGCCGGCATGAACCTTATGGATATTGAGAAAGGGCAATGGGTGCCGGATATACTGGAGGCGACTGCTCCGGGGCTCCGGGAAAAATTGCCGCAATTGTCGGGGTCGGGCCGGAAAGTGGGGCGGATCAGTGAATATTTTATTCGGAATTTCGGGTTCTCCGAGGATACTGATGTGGTGTCCTGGTCCGGTGACAATAACAATAGTCTGATCGGCGTGGGCGGTTGGTCTCCTGAAACAGTTGTTGTCTCGCTGGGTACGAGTGATACTTGTTTTTCGGCCATGTCTCAGCCCCATGTTGATCCGGCGGGGTATGGTCATGTCTTCGGCAATCCCGCGGGCGGATATATGGGTTTGAGCTGTTTTAAGAATGGTTCTCTGGCCAGAGAAAAAGTGAAGGAGGCACACGAGCTCAGCTGGGATCAATTCGATGAGTTGATCCTTGAAAAGACTTGCGCCGGAAATGAAAAAAATATGATGCTTCCTTTCTTTGTTCCGGAAATAACCCCCGCCGTCCTGGATGCGCAACCGGTGTATCGCGGTTCTGACGAATTTGTCGGCGGGCGTGATCCGGCTGCCGCTGTACGGGCAGTGGTGGAGGCTCAGGCCTTGAGTATGAGATATCACTCTTCCTGGCTGAGAAATGCAACTTCGGTGTTGCGAGTGACAGGAGGAGCCTCACGCAGCTTAGGGATGTGTCGCGTCCTTGCTGACGTGTTTCAGGTAAGCGTCGAACGCCTTGAGGTGGAGAATTCGGCCGCGCTCGGTGCCGCTATGCGGGCCGCACAGGCGTGCGGGATGGAGGAGTGGCGTTCGTTGACTGAGAAGTTCTGCCATGTTTCTGCTGAGGAAATCATAGAGCCTGTAACTGAGAACGCCAGAGCATACGAACATATGTTGCCGCAGTTTGTTGAGCTGCTGGCAGAAACGCTGGACACATCCCAGAGAGGCTGAATCCGAAGGGGGTCTTATTGCAGCCCGAACAAAGATCTAAGCACTGTTCGGAGGCTTTTTTGCCGGTCCACAAAGTGGAGCGGACCGTAGGCGATCTTACGTTTCGAAATGTCTTGTATGCCAAGGTAAAGTTTGTCCCCGTCGTGCAGATAGAAAGTAGAGTTTTTTTCGAGATGGTACACTCGGCCCTGACGGACAACAGTAGTGCCGTTGCTGGAGATATCCGTGTACTTGATGTAGCCGCGGGCCGGCTGTAGAACAGCGTGCTGGCGAGAGACTCGCTTCAGGGCTTTGGCCGTGTCTTCGTCGGAAGCGGTACGGCCTGCGCTCAGATCGATATCGCAATGATCATGCTTTCCGAGGGTTAAGCGGTGTTGTGAAGAGAATGTTGATCCCTCGGCTTCATGCAGCGGCGCAATCAGCAAAGACAGGTCGTATGTGCTATTACCGGGATCATCTATCAGTCGGATTTTACCTTTCATAGGGATCTCCATACGTTCATTAAAAATATCGGATTATAAAATATAATCAAGTTCAGCGGGAATGCCATACAGCAGGTGATAGGCGGTTTTCAGGGGCGGGATTCGGTCCTTCACGACAGGTAAGATGAGGAAGTTTATGCGGTCGAAGTTATGGACAAAAACGAATGCTGAGACTTACGTGCCCGATGAGTGGCTGTCTTTGCTGGAATGTACGCGTAAACGTTCGGATTTGAACTCCAGACTGATGCTGGTGATAGGCGGTGTCGACAGTGGGAAGAGTACACTGGTTCAGTATCTGGTCCGTACGGGGGGGCAAGAGGAGACAGTTGCATGGCTTGACGGGGATCTGGGCCAATCGGTCATGGGGCCGCCGGGAACCCTTTCGCTGGGGATGCCTTCAGTTGCCGTTTCTGAGGGCGAACCCTCTGTGATAACACGTTTTGTGGGCGATGTTTCCCCGGCTGGAAATCTGGTTCAGGTGATGTCAGCGTTATTGAATCTGGTCCAGCGAGGTCGTGCGAACAATTCTGTAGACAGGATTCTTGTCGATAGTTCCGGGTTTGTTCACGGAAAAATGGCGGAAGAGTTTAAAATCAACCTTGTCGAAGCGCTGAAACCGCTTTTCCTTGTTGTACTGGAGAAAGAAGAGAGGGAGCTTTCTGTTGTGGCGGATGCGTTCCGGGCTGATCCTTCTGTAGAAATTCATCAGCCACGGATAGATGCCGGTGCACTCAGGCAGAAGACGAGAGCTGAACGAGCCGATTACCGCCGGCAGTGTTTTGAAGAGTATTTTGGAAACGCGGAGCGTGTAGAAATCGATGTAAATACGAAAGGAGTGCACGGATTTGTGCCGTATCAGAGCGCCTCGAGCGAAGAAGGGCGACTTGTGGGATTGTTAAACAAGGACCATGACATGCTCGCTATGGGGGTGTTGCGGTATTAAGATCGGAAGAGCGTCGTGTAGGGAAAGAGTGTAGATCTCGGTGGTCGCCGTATCATTAAAAAAA
>CAJXKU010000239.1 GCA_913055945.1 uncultured Lentisphaerota bacterium
AATATTCATGGGCCTCTGTGATCTGGTCCCCGGTATCTCCGGCGGCACAATCGCACTGATCACCGGTATTTACGTACGCCTAATGGAGGCCGTCAGATCTTTCTCGCCTCAGATTATCGCCCATACATGCCGTTACATTGCCCACAGAAACGAAGCCACCCGCAACACCTTCCGACAAAGCATACAAAGCCTCGACCTCCCTTTTCTCATACCGGCAGGCGCAGGGGTGGCCACTGCTGTTCTGCTGGGGTCAGGCGTAATGAGCTTCCTCCTGAATCAGCATCTTGTGTCCACCCTCGCCTTTTTTACCGGACTGATTCTCGCCTCCACAGTCATTATCCTGATGGAGATCCCCGGACACAAGCTGAGCAACGTTCTCCTGGGCGCCATCGGCCTGTGCTGCGGATTCTACCTTTCCATCTCTGTATCCATGGACATAACCCCGTCGCTTCCCTACATCTTCTTCAGTGGATTTCTCGCGGTTGCCGCCATGTTCCTCCCCGGTATCTCGGGCTCTTTCATCCTTCTCATCCTCGGGACCTACGAGCACATGATGGATGTACTGCACGACATCCCCGCACACAGCCTCACCTTTATCATCTTCATCGCAGGCGCCGGCTTCGGGGCGCTCACGATATCAAGGATCATTGCCTACCTGTTCCGAAAAGACAAATCCGACACACTCTCCTTCCTATTAGGCCTGGTGCTGGGATGTTTAACGCTCCCCTTGATCAAAATCGCCGGAAATATTTCACATTCCCCTGCGACACTCCCCGAACTCATCATCCTGGCGGCTGCCGGTGTAATTCTTGTGGTTCTCATCGGCGTACTTCCCCACCGCATGCGCGCGCAAAAATAACAACCACGACCGGCACGGCGCCAGTTCCGTTCCGCCCTTCATTACGGTAACAGCTGTTACTTCCTCCGACGACTCACCTTCTTACGGGATTTGGGCGGTTTAGGTGTTTCCAGCAGGAGTGCGTACCACTGTTCCCCCAGGCCTGCATTCGAAAACTGCCGCACCTTGTTGTTCGACAGATTCTTCCAGTTCTCCTGCAGAACCTCGCTGCCGGTCTTCTCTGCCCCCTTTGAGAGAACCTGGATCGCTTCATCGATCTGATTCTGCTTGACCAGGATCCAGGAATAAAGCGCATACAGGATTGTACCCTTGTCCTTACGGAACCTCCTTGTGCCTCTTTTATACAGTTTGTGAACCTGTTTTAAGTCACCATTCTGATAGCAGCGCGCCATCTTCATCGCCATGATCATAGGATCAAACGCAAAACATTTCCTCAGGCATTCATCCGCCTTTTTGAATTCCCCGATCTGATAGTAGAAACTCCCTTTTAACGTATTAAGCTGCCTCTCGCCTGCGATGTTCCATTTACATAGAGGCTGCGCCTGCTCAAGCTCCTGTATTGCGTTTTGTATAACTTCGGTCTGTTTTTTCTCAATCTGTTTCTGGGCTCCTTTCGCCGAGCCGGATCCGCTGGCCTGCATCTGCGAAATACGCCGCTGTAACTGCTGCTGTTCCTGCTGCGTTCTGTTCTGCACCCCGTTCACAATTTTCTGGAACTTTCTGCGCACAACAAACGTTATCGCGAACAAAGGTACGGCAAAGCCTCCTGCCCCCAGAAAAACGCCCCAGCTCGAGCCGGGCAGTTGGTAGTAGCCGAATTGCGCGGCAATAATTCCACAAACGGCTGATATCGCTAGCGTAAGCACAGTTCCATCTCCTTCTTATCCTGCTCATTCCATGATTCAGTCCGGACATATGCATTCTTTCAGGCTGGGGAAAACAGGCGCGATCATACCAAAAAATCATTTTCCATTCCCGCAGGACTCCGCCCCATAGGATGGATTTCTTCCCCAGTATAGTGTATCGCCGCGTTGACCTCCAGAGCGTCCCCTGGTATGCCTAGACGGGGAAAATTCTCGCCCTCTGCTCAGTCCTTTCCCATAGCCTCACAGCTCTCTGCAATAATAAGCGACCCGAAGTTCAAAGGCCTTAGACGTGAGGTATCCGCACTGTTACGTGGGGCGTACTATAATCTCTTCGTAAAACTCATTTCTTGTCCATCAAACACAGATTCAACCAAAAAAGCTTTCTACGGTTTATATTTCCTATCGTGCATGCGCCGGGCAGGCTTTTCAATTCACAAGTCCCCCTGTTAACAGACGGACTGTTTTATGAGCAACGAAGACAACTACCAGAACCCCTTGACCCACAGATACGCATCCTCGGAAATGAGCGCCAACTGGTCGCCCCGAAAAAAATTCGGGACATGGCGCTCGCTTTGGGTTGCGTTGGCCGAAACTCAGCAGGAACTCGGCCTCGAGATCACAGACGAACAGATCGAGCAAATGCGGCGCAACGTCGATAATCTGAACCTCGAACGAGCCGAGGAAATCGAACAGGATTTACGCCACGATGTAATGAGCCACATCCGTGCATTCGCCGAACAGTGCCCCCAGGCCAGCCCCGTCATCCACCTGGGAGCCACCAGCTGTTTTGTTACTGATAACTCCGAACTTATACAACTACGGGATGGGTTGCAGATACTTACCGGCAAACTCGAGAAACTCATCAACGCACTGCGCAGTTTTTCCTTAGAATATAAAGACTTACCCACCCTTGGGTTTACCCACTTTCAGCCGGCTCAACTTACGACGGTGGGCAAAAGGGCCTCCCTGTGGCTGTATGACTTCGCCCTGGACCTGGAAGAACTCCGCTCCCTCCACAACGAGCTTCCTTTCCGTGGCGCCAAAGGCACGACCGGGACACAGGCAAGTTTTCTGGAATTGTTTGAAGGTAACGAAGAAAACGTGCAGGAACTGGATCGCAGAATTGCGGAAAAAATGGGCTTCAATCATGCAGTACCCGTTTGCGGTCAGACCTACACCCGGAAGTTCGATCACAAAATCCTGTCCACTCTGAGCGGGATTGCACAGAGCGCCGCCAAGATGTGTAACGATATCCGTCTCCTCGCGCACATGAACGAACTGCAGGAACCGTTCGGCCGTAAGCAGGTGGGCTCGAGTGCGATGGCTTATAAGCAGAATCCGATGCGAAGTGAGCGCGTATGCTCGCTGGCCCGCTACGTAGTGTCCCTTTACACTAACGCTGCGGAAACACATTCACATCAATGGCTGGAACGCACACTGGATGACTCGGCCAACCGGCGACTTTCTCTGCCCCAAGCCTTCCTTGGGACAGACGCCATTCTTTCCCTTCTGAGCACGATCACATCGGGTATACAGGTATGGCCACGGGTGATCGAGCAGAATATACGCCGAGAGCTTCCCTTCATGGCCACGGAGAACATCCTGATGAGCTGTACCAAAGCCGGCGGAGATCGCCAGAGCCTGCACGAAGCCATCCGGACCCACGCCCTGGCCGCCAAAAAACGGATGAAAGAAGAAGGCGCCGAAAACGACCTTCTGGATCGGATCAGGGGCGACGCCCGTTTCGCCGCTATACATGACTGTTTAGATGAAATTGTGGCGCCTGAAAAATTTACCGGCCGCGCCGCAGAACAAGCCGAAGAGTTCGTGTCCGCATACATTGACCCGTTGTTAGCTGAAGCTGACACCGACGAAGAAGAAACCGATGAACAGTAGTGCATTCACATTCGTTCACGTTTAACCAAACAGCAAACGTCAAGAAAGCACACCCCTATGAACCATCCGCCACACCCCAAGGACTTACACCACCGTTACGTACTCGACACCTACTCACCGAGCATTCTTTTAACTCGGGGCGAAGGCCCCTGGCTGTGGGACGAGGACGAGCGCGCATACCTGGACTTCGGGTCCGGAATAAGCGTGTGCAACCTTGGCCATTGTCATCCGGCCGTGACAAAGGCAATCCGGGAACAAGCCGACAGGCTCCTGCATGTGTCGAATCTTTTTTACAATGAACTTCAGCCCAGACTCGCCCACGAAATCAGCACCCGGAGCTTCGGCGGAAAACTCTTCTTCTGCAACAGCGGAGCCGAAGCCAATGAGGGACTGATTAAATTCGCCCGGCGATGGGGCAGCGAAGATGGGCGCTACGAAATCATAACAATGGAGAATTCATTCCACGGCAGGTCTTTGGCAACCCTTGCCGCAACCGGACAGAAAAAGTTCCGGAAAGGCTTCCAGCCGGATCTTGAAGGCTTCAGACACGTACCGTTCAACGATATCGACGCCGTCCAGTCAGCCATAACAGAGAAGACAGTCGCTGTACTCGTCGAACCCGTACAAGGGGAAGGCGGCGTCTATCCTGCGACCAACAGCTTCATGAAAGGACTCCGGGAGCTGTGTGATCAACATAATCTCCTCCTCCTTATGGACGAAGTCCAGAGCGGCATGGGGCGCACGGGAAAACATTTCGCATACCAGCACTATGATATCACCCCGGACGGCATGGCCCTGGCCAAGTCGCTGGGTAACGGTGTGCCGATCGGCGCGTTTGAAGTGGCCAACAAATACCACGAGGTGCTGCCGGCAGGATCGCACGCCAGCACATTCGGCGGAAATCTTCTGGCCTGCGCCGCCTCATTGGCGGTTTTTGAGACATTCGATCAAAAAAATGTACTGGATCACTGCTGCAAAATCGGAGAACGTCTGCAGAAACGTTTGAAGGATATGCGCGAGGAAGGCGCCCCGATAAAAGATATTCGCGGCATGGGCCTGATGTGGGGGGCAGATCTTGATGTGCCGGTGAAAGATGTACTGGCAGAAGCACGTACGGAAGGCCTCATCCTTCTTGCCGCGGGCGAAAATACGCTTCGCCTCATGCCTCCGTTGACAATCTCCACGAGCGAATTAGACGAAGGTATTGAACGTCTGAAACTCGCGTTTACGGAGTGAACGGATGAGCATAATGACAGCGTAATGCAGCGTCCGTTACCAACCAACCCGCTGCCCCGCACAAAACACAATTCGCTCCATAGCGGGAGACGCTTAACATCTGTACCCGTGATCCGCTCTCGTCTATCGGCATTTTCTTCCCCCGTTTTTTGTCCTCTTCATGTTGCCATTTTCAGAATTCATAATTTCAGCATTATTTCGCCGTTCCGGGGTGTTTCGTTATTCAGTATCGCCGGCCGATTGGTATGCAAGAATCACCCGCGCCCGCTTTGGGGCGCACATTTGTGCTGGTATATCCCCGATTTCCCAAGGCTTACGCCCGTGGCTACCCACCTGGACCGCTTCGCGGTCCGTATGGGTGGTGTGTTGGACATCGAGCGAAGGGGTTGCGCCGTCGCGCTTCCCTGTTATGGATACCCACCCGGCCTCGGGTGAGTACCACGGTCGAGGCCGACCGTGTATCCAGCCTGAAAAAGACACGTATGCAAGCAAAATCGAAGTCGCGATACTTCCCCTGCCCCGAAGGGGCACAAGTAAGTAGCCCCCGGCGTGAGCCTGACACTGAGACACAGTTGACACCGTCAGACAAGCGTCACCCTTCATACCAAAATGTTTTTAGAGGAATGTCCTT
>CAJXKU010000240.1 GCA_913055945.1 uncultured Lentisphaerota bacterium
TTAAATCTGCCTTGGTCCGGGCTTATAGAGACCAATGACGCAACATAACGCCGCGCACCACATAACTCACTCCGGATGACAACCTCAACGCCGGAGTCGACAGTTTTTGGGGACGGCGGTCCGCCGCCGTTTTAATGTGCGCCATATAACGTACGAGGACGAGGAGGGGGGCGTTTATGCCCGGCGTTCAGGTTGTCATCCACAATGGCGGTATGTGCCTAAGTTCCTGAGAGGCCAAGGCCAACGGCCCGAGCTCATATTCAGGCCAGGATGGAATTCCGGACCGCTATGCGGGCCGGAATGGACCCCTGGGACCCGGGTGATCAAAAGAATATTGCGCTCTGATAGAGCGCCTCATCTGCTCCTTTCGCCTTTTAACGCCAAAACTGACGTGAAGAATTACCTAGTGCTCTGTATCGCAATTGCCTTGACTAAACGTTCGTTGATTATCGTTTCAACAAATCACATAAGTACAACAGCATAACTTACGAATTGGTGCGTAATCTGCTGGGCTGTTTTCAGGTTTCAGTGTTTAGATTTCAGGGGGGGTCTGAATGTTGAACGCCGAAACCTGAGACCTGAAACCGGCGGACATTGGTATCCAAGATATTGTGCACCACTTCGTAAAAGAAGGATAACGCCACATAATGTAAGCGCACGATATTCAGGGCACCTTTTGACTGCAGCAGCTGGCCTGAATTCCACAGACCGGTCATCCTTCGGTAAGACGGCTCGATGAATCTGAATCCCTATTCGAGGACAAGGGACCGGGAAGAAGGAACATTTTCACCCCTCTTACAGTCGTAAAATGCTCATAGAGCTGCCGAAAATCCTTAGCCAAATAACGGCCTTCAGCAGAAAGCTGTTTTTCAGCGAAATTTGCGTACCTGAACGGATCCCCGAAGCGACTCACAGCGCCGGCAAGATAATACGTTTGCAGCTTTTCCATTGCTGCCGTTGGCGGATGGTCTCCTGCAGTGCCACGGGTACCGTTTTGGCCCACGATGAAAAAGATCATGCCCGAGATCAGCAATACGCAGAGAACAGCGGCCACACTCCCCTTCAGCCCGAGACTGCCTTCAATAAGGCCTGCATCAACGGATCGTTCGTCATTCTCTTTTGATTTTTCTGAAGCTACAGCCTCCATGATTTCATCGCAGTGCGAAGCGGGGCGCGTGCTGTCCTTTTTCTGAGACGCAGACCGGCGGAGGAGGTTCTCAGTCGCAAGGTAATGTTCTTCAAACCTACGGCAATGATTACACCGTTTGAAATGCCGAGCAGTTATGCGACGGATCAGCAACCGTGCCCTTAAATTCCAACGCACCATAAATCGACAAACCTTGCATACCATTCTTCTTTGCCTCTTGGATACTTATGTCATATTTTACTTCTTCGCGGAACCGATTCCCACCTTCTTAGTGCCAGGTTCGTGGTAGCCCTTACCACAGTTACGAGACATTTTCCACGCTGCAGGTGATGCTTCAATGAAGCTGCACCGGCAGCAGGCTCATCGGGACCACTACTCTACTACTCGGCACGTCTAACACGGGACCATTCACTGTAGTAACCAGGAACATCTTCTGTGCTTCGAACAGCCAATTCCTCGGCGAGAATCTGACGGCCCCGATAAAGCGACACCCTTACATTAACGGAAGTTAGCCCCATAATTTTCCCAATCTCTTTAATAGAAAGCTCTTCGCCGTAGAAGAGCCACAACACCTGATATTGACGCTGTTTAAGTTTAATCTCCGCCAATTTCCAAAGGTTTCTGCGCTGTTCTTCGGTTATCATGTGCTCATCCGGGCCAGGGACTGTATCTCTACGGAATTCCGCCGTATCCGGTCCCAGTTCCGCCTCGCGCGCAACCCGCCTGTAACGACTCACCGCGTTCCGCCGTGCGAGCGTGTATAACCAGGGCTTAAAAGGCTTCTTTGTGTTATACTTCTCGAGACGCTGGAAAGCCCTGATGAAGGTCTGTTGCACCAAATCCGAGGCATCTTCTCCCTTGCTTGGACGCGCGTTTTGTACGAAAGGCATGAGAAAATGACGCAACCCGTTTTCGTGACGCCGCACAAGTTCGGAAAAGGCATTCAGATCCCCTTCCTGTGCGCATCCAGCAAGCGTCTCGCAGCTGCAGTCTTCGTACCTGGATTGATCTTCGACCAAATTCCGCATCCTCTCAAGACTCGCACTCGTCGGAAGCTTCCCCCCCGTCAGAGAACAGCCAACGGCCTGGACGCACCCCTTACCGAAGATGTGTTTCCGCGCCCTGTTCACGCTCGACAGACCGACCTGAAGCGGGAGGCAGAACGCCACGTATAGACAATAATTGCCCTTCAAGGGTTTTGCCGCAACACACAACAGGTTCCTTCGAGAGAGCAGGTTACTTTGACATTGCCTTCAACAGTTTCCGACTGGGAAAACTCACTTCCGCATGCACACGTTTTCCGCTCCGACTGATCTCTACAGACTGGAGAATATCGGCACGCATGGAAGATGGCTGCTCTTTCCCTGTCCCCTCAAGAGATGTAAGAGCGAGCATGCCTTTCAGTATATCCTGTATTTTCTGCGAATCCTCTTCCGTGGCGGCCTTCAGAGACATCTTCATGTTTAGATCCCTGCCCTGTTCACGTACAAATGCATGACCTTCGCTTGTGCGTTTCAGAATCTCAGCCTTCTGGGAGTCCGACTTCCCCCCCACTTCCGGAAACTTAAGCGTGGCAGCGTACCCTACCACATTCCCGGAAGGGTACGAAGAAACGAGAGGACTCTCGACATCCAGCTGTTTTTCCTCCTGCCGGACCACGGAAACAGCAGATGTCAACCGTTCACGGCTGTCTGCGACGAGGATCTGCTCACTTCCTAAAGCCGTACCCCATACCTCCATCGTGCGGCCATGACGGGAGTGCTTCCAGTGATGGAGTTTCATCCCGTCATGTTCTTCGCTGCCATAGTCTTTCTTTTCCTTTACAACACTGACCATGCGTTTCACGTTGAAATCGCCTTCCATAAGGAATACACCTTTACCGCGTTCCATGACATTTCCGTACATAACCACGGTGTCCACATCCTCTACAGGGTGATAACCGAGTCTGTCCTGAAACATTTCGATCCCCTTCTGCATCCTGGTATCTGAAAATTTCTCCTGTACGCCCGTCCACAATGTTCCATCCCGAAATTGCGAAACGTCCAGAAAAAAGACCCACTTGGCGTCTGCTGCAATTTTCTCCGCCGGTAACTGACTTCCGCCGTCTGCGCTTGTTGTCGCAATTGCACAAAACGCCATAAATACGGCCAATTTCTTCATCATACGTCTGCCCCTTTCCTTGTTTCTATTTCTGTTTCTGTTAAAGCACAGAATTTCTCCTGCTGCAGTCACACCCCCGGAATTTCGTCTATCAAACACAGCGATTCCATTTTTGCTTCTTTTTACCTCTTTTACGGATATAACCAGCGAAATGTTACAGTCCAATCCGCCCTGAGCCGGTTAACCCATTTCCTGTCCGCCCGGATGGTATCCGCCGCAGCCGGGAAAGCGTTCTCATAGATTCACAACAGACCGTGTATCAGTTGAGCAGAGGGCATAGAGCGTCGCATAATTGACTAGGCGATCCATACTCAACGCATACCGCCGCCGCTTCACTTTCCGATTTTCGTACACTTGGACTATCTGACACAGCATAATTATGGACGGAAACATGCACGTTTTGTATTGTATATTGTTATCATTATTTTTCTGTCTTTAACATTTTTATCAAAAAGCGACTGAGCAGTTTCAGTCGGGAAAACAGCATCTCAACACCGTCAGCATAACGCGCCTGTTGTGGCCGCTGTGAAGGCTGACGCAGGACCGGAAAATAAATCATGCAACAACTGGACAAAATCTTCCCGCGATACCGGAATTTCGACCCGCGTATCCCGGTGTGGTGCGTTACACCCGATCTTTCCGGGTGTATCCATCGTTTCTTTGATACTTCCCCCATCAGCCCGTCGGGGCGATATCTCGCAGTGTTCCAACTGCCGTTTGAGCATCGTCAACCGGAACCGGGTGAAGCGGGCAACGTCTACATCGTCAATCTTGAGACAGGGGAAAACCGATTCGTGGCCGAGACCTGCGGCTGGGAATCGCAGATGGGGGCCAATATCAACTGGGGCGGATCCGATCATGAACTGTTTTTCAATGACGTGGATACCGAAGCCTGGCAACCGTTTGCCTGGAAATTCGATCCGCTGGAAGGGAAACAGGAGAAGATGGAAGGGGCGGTGTACCACGCATCTCCCGATGGACGCTGGCTGATCTCGGCCAACATGGCCACCATGCGGAAGACACAACCGGGCTACGGTGTCTGTATCCCCCCCGAAAAGATGCGACGCAACGTAGGCCCGGCCGAGGATGACGGATTCTATCTCACAGACACATCCACAGGAAAGACACGGGTGCTTGCCTCGATCGCTGACATTCTGAACACTTCCACCCCACCAGTGCGCATCGACTCCCCGCACCAATACGAAATCTACGGTTTCCACAGCAAATTCAATCCTCAGGGCGATCAATTGATGCTCAGCCTCCGCTGGTTTCCGGCCACCGGTGAACCACGCTGGAACATGTTCGGGATCGATCATTCCGCTGTGCGCTTCGCCTGGGTTACCATGGGGCTTGATGGAAAAGATAAGCACTGTGCCGTAGGCCCTGAACAGTGGGAGAAGGGCGGCCACCATGCCACATGGTTTCCAGACGGCAGACGGATATCTATGAACCTCAATATCGACCGGGACGGTCTGCGCTTCGTCCAGGTCAACGCGGATGGGAGCGGCCTGTCCAAAATTCTTGATAACACACCCGGATCGGGACATCCCACCGTACATCCAGACGGCAGGCACCTGCTCACAGATACCTACACGCGGGAGAAGAGATCGTTCGGTGACGGGACAATCCCCCTGCGCTGGATCGATCTGGCGAACGGGCACGAGGAAGTTGTTGCCCGGATCAACACTGAACAGCCGTCCAAAGACAACGTCATGCGCGTTGATCCTCACCCTGCCTGGGATCAGACATGGCGGTATGTCACCTTCAATGCCTTTGTTAACGGAACTCGTCGCGTCTTTTTGGCGGATATGAAGGACCTCGTATGAGAGAACTGCGTTCAGCGCGTCAAACTGCGTTCAGGAATTGCATTCAGCATGTCGTAAGCATCCATGCTGTAATCGTCACGCTGGACGCAGCCCCTCGTATGAGATTCGGTATACAGCGACTGCATGAAGCCAAAGCATACTGAAGTATGAACTCTGACCAGCCAAAACCGCGCGATCGACTTGTCGGAGAATTTTATCGCATTATGATTCTCTCGCGAAGTCGCAATCGGTATCGGGATCGGGATCGGGGATCGCATCGTCC
>CAJXKU010000241.1 GCA_913055945.1 uncultured Lentisphaerota bacterium
TCGAAATCGGAATGCCGGACGATGCGATCCCCGATCCCGATTGCGACTTCGCGAGAGAATCATAATGCGATAAAATTCTCCTAGGAGTCAAAGTTCTGAACTGAGCTTTACTATACTTACTCCTAATCGCAATACTGATCGCTCGTTTTTCCCGGATTTCTTGCCGTGCGCCCACGCGTCGTTCCGAACCGCGGCGCAGCGGTTTTCCAAAAGCGCGGCAAGGCCGGGGTTCCTCATCCTTCACCCAATTCCTGCAGCACCCGTCGCATACGCTTCAGCTGCTCTTCCCATCCCGGATAAACAGCAAGATTTGTAAGTTCGTGCGGATCATCCTCCAAATCATACAGTTCCTCCTCGTCAGGGCCGTCATCCACTTCGGAACGCAGATACTTCCAGCGCTTTGACCGGGCCATGCGAACCGTCGGGAAGTGCGGATGAAAAGGCATCCAGTAATATTCACCGACGAACGCCTCACGCCAGTTGCTCTTGTCGCCCTGCAGGACAGGGACAAGGCTGCGCCCCTGAATCTCCCCAGGCACCTCCGCCCCCGCTAATTCCAGCATAGTGGGAGCAATGTCCAGTGTCAACGCCATCTCATCGAGTTCGGTTCCCGGCTGAATTATGCGCGGGTAACGTATAAGCATCGGGACCCGTATCCCTTCCTCATACATCACACGCTTATTCACAATCTGATGGTTGTAGAAGGCATGACCATGATCGGAGGTGTACATCAGGAACGTGTCATCCAGCACCCCCTCTGTCCGGAGCGTTTCCAGCAGCGTCCCCAGGCACTCATCCAGTGTAGAGACGCAGCTCAACATGCCAACGAGCGGACCGGGATGCGAATCCCACGGTTCCGGTGGAACCCGCTCCGGCACCTCATCCTTCGGAACCAGATCCATATCACGCGCCATCGCCTGCCGATCCGGCGTCAGTTGTTCCGTTTTCACGTAGCGACGGACCCATTCGGGTTTATCGGAAAGATCATCATGGTAATTGGGCGGCGGAGCTATTGTAACATCATCCAGCTCACCCTGGTGTCTTTCCGGCGGCGTATACGGTCCGTACGTTGTGTCGCCGTGAGGAAGCTTGTGCGCGAGAATCAGACAGAAAGGTTTATCCCGATCGCGGCTGATCCACTCCGTGGCATACCTCGTGAGCACATCAGAAATATGACCCGACTCCTGTACCATTTCCCCATTAATGTTAAGCTCCGGATCAAAAAACTCCCCCTGTCCCTGAAAACTGACCCATTGATCAAAGCCCGGTTTCGGAGAGGATTCATGCTTATCAATATGCCGCTTGCCGACAAGGGCAGTTTCGTAGCCCGCCTGCTGGAGAAGCTGTGGGAATGTGGGGGTATCCGGCCCCAGTTGATCACCTTCCCCTTTATCGCCCATGTTCGTCTTTACGCCGTGCTTGTACGCATGCATGCCCGTCATAACCGACGCCCGGGCGGGCATACAGAGCGCATTCGGGGAAAAAGCGTTTCTGCAATATGCACCTTCGCGTTTCAGCCGGTCAAAGTTCGGCGTCTGCAGGAAAGGATATCGGTCGTGAAACCCCATCATATTCCAGCACAGGTCATCAGTCATCACCAGCACCAGGTTAGGCCGATCTCCAGCGCCGCCTTTCCCGGAAGAAGCGAAATTTACGGTGGAACACCCCCCCATCCATGCCGCAAGCCCACCTGTCAGAACGCCGCCCAGAAAATCACGCCTGCTGATATCTGTGCCCATAACCCGTCTCCTTGTACAATAGTTTAAGCAAAACTACGCCAAAACCTGAATACCGAGCTGCTTCAGATTACCATATCCCCCTATTGGCAGGAAATTCTTCCAGCTTGCATCCTTTTTCCCGACAGTACGCGGAACAGCCGGCACGGCGACACATACCGCAAGGATCACGCATGCCTCCATCCGAGGACCGCGCCGATGGCAGACAAGACGGAACACTCAGGGCTCATCTGATTTCAAAAGCGCTTTTCTTAACACCATCCTTCAACCAAAACATCCGTGCTATTCAATCTTGAACAGCGCAACCCCCTCTTTCGGATAATCATAGCCGTCGGTATTTTTCACGGGCTGATCCGGCGTCTCGCTGGCCAAGTTGTAGACCTCCTTGCCTTCTGACCATGGGATCGGAGCGGTAATTGCTTCGTCCTTCCAGTTCACCACCGCAAGGTACAGATTGCCATCGTATTTCACACGGCGCAGAGCCAGCCGGGCCACCGGAAGCTGATAATTCCACCGCGGCATTCCGCGGTGCCTGTTCCAATCCCAGAACCCGGCCGTGCTTACGCGTGTATAAGGCTCCGTCAACCCTTCCACGGGCTCAACGTGTCGGCTCAAGGCATCCCAATCCTCGATCACCGTGGACCGATTTTCCAGCTTCTGCAGTATATCCTCCGGCAGTGGTTCATCATACTCATTGGTCGCCGGCACTTCGCCGATGGCGATTATACGCCGGTCGGAAGGAAGGTCAGCCAGCTTGTCCGCGGATTCCTCCGTAAGCCACGGTGCGTCCAGCACCAGCGTACCGGTCACTGACTCGGCCGATATATCCAGATCCAGCACGTACTTCCACGGCCGCCCCAACGCGTCCATATACCCGAATGCTTTCGGCGCCGCTCCCAGCCAAGGGTGATCCATCGGATCGTATTGGTCGTAAGCGCGATTCCCCTCATTGACAAAGACCGCCAGCTCCGCCTGCTTCCGCGCCTCGTAGAATGCACGGAACACATCTTCATTCCGGCGAATCTGACGTCGCGTCTTCATCGCCGCCTTATAACGCTCGCGAGCACCACGCCGATTGACCTTATTCCAGTCATAACCGGTATCCAGAAACTGCCCCATCAAATACTTGCTGAAAATATCCACCCGTACCCGGCGCGGGGTAGACTTGTTGTGATTGTACATATGATCCTCGCTGTTCCACACCGGCCACCCGACCCCAATCTGTACCGTGTCCACGAAAAGCTGCAGCGAATGCGCTGCATGTTTACCCGGCCCATGGTCGTGACTGGCGCAATTGAACTGGTCTGATGCGCGGTGGTCATAGGGATCCGGTTTGGATTTGGTCGAATACAGATAATCCTCGCCCAAATGCTCCCGCATTTTTTCTATGCGTTCGTCATAATTTTTTGCCCACACCTTCCGCATGTACCTCATAAAATCCAGCATTTCGGGATATTGAACTATAGTGAAACGATGACCTCGATAACTGAAACGCTCGTCCATCTGCCAACGTTCACTTCTTTCCAAATTCAGAATACCGTCGTAAAGCTCCACAAGCTTATCCAGCCGAGGGTCCGGCAGGGTAATTTCTTCCCAACTTTCGTAATCCGTATTCCACCGACTGTTCACCTTATCCAGTGAACCGTGCTTTTTTCTAGTCCACTCTCGCCATCCACCGTTCTTCGCGGCGAGAAAATCCTTCACCCGGTTCGGCCATTTGTTCTTATCCCTTTCCGAGAACCCGTGATACATTTTTATAATCCAATGGCTAACGGTATCCTCGTTCTCCAGGAAAGTGCCCCAGCAGGAAGGATGTTTTGCTATCCTTTCTGCACTTCCCGGGTTGGCACCACCGGAAATCAGAAAACCGTTTTCATCCGCCCAATCCAACACCGGATCCGGACCTCCTGTCAGCGCAGAGTTATATCCTTTCATCTGAGCTCTGGCAAGCTGAGAAATCAACGCGGTTGTCCACCCGTTGAAGTGAATATCTATCCCATGCACCATCATCGGCTTCGGACCGTCCCACGGCTCCGGTCTTTCCCATTCCGCCCGTTCAAACGCCGGAAGATCCGCGTCAGCCGGCATGTAGTGAAAGAAGTTTTCCTCAGCCAGTTTGTTCTGGACCAGGTCGCTCTTGCAGAACTGTATGAACGCCTCCACGCGTGGATTCCACCCTTTTTTCCGCACGGCTATACCATATTCAACTCCTCCCATAAGTTTATCTCCTCGATAAACCCCCTGTTTGGCGACCGGAATGTAACGCATATTCTCTTTGATTTTATCGGGCACCCGGCGTTCCCACGTCAGGCGGCCCGTTAGTGTTACATCATACCGCGATCTTTTGACAAATTTGAACGCGCCCCCGCCCCTGTCATCCATCTTACTCCAGCGCGTACCGATGTCACCCACCGGTTTTTTCTCCAGATCCGGATTAAAGGTCTCGAGCGTTGAACTGAGATACCCTTCAAACAAACGCCTCTGGAGCCACTCCGCCCCCACCATCCGAAATGTACCCGAGACGTTTCGATAAAACTCCTCCGGCACATCCCAATCCCCTTCAATCACCATGCGGGGAGTATCACCGGTAGCATCGCTGGTGAGAACGTTGGAGGAATTATTTCTGTTCGTCGTTATCATGAACCCGGGGTTGCCTTCAGGGGAATTGGACTGCAACCAGCGGGCAAGAACCTTAGGGGGAATCTCAAAAACGCCCTCCCAATCATCTGCCGGATGAGCTGTTGCAATCAGCTTTTTCCCAAGGCTCCCTTCTCCCGGTTCGCCACCCCCAAAACCACCGGACCATTCTTCTCCCTCTTTTTTCCGACGCCAGGTAGCTTCGTCGACTTTCCAATCCCCGTCTTCTTCCGAAATGGCATATAATCTGAGTTCGACATCCGCTGTCGGATACCTGCAAGGCACACTTACTCGCACACTCTCTACATTATTCCACTCAAATTTCGTTAAGGGGGAAACGTCGAACCGCATCAGGAGCCGACCCTCTTTGTCCCCCTTAAAGCCGACTCTCGATATTCCCTGTTCGGAAAGATTTTTATGCGCCAGGTCACTGTCGTTAAGACGCTTTCCGTCTTCCGTCTTCGTCCGGAGAAGCGTATCTTCAATCCCTTCCGTCACAACCAACTGTTTTCCACGCACAGGCCCGACCATGCCTACCATCAGCACCGCAAAAGATACCAATGCGCTTAGTTTCCTCATGTCAACCTCCCAGTAGGCAAAGAAAGTTCCCAGTTTTTTCTATATGGCGCCTTCTCCATATGCAATGTTGGGCCGGAGCTATAATCCTAAGTTTAGGATAATTGCCCCTTTACCAACAGTACAGCATTGGCTGAGCCCAGACGTCAACTGTTTTCAGACGACCGTCTATACGGGCGAAGCGCCATTTTCTCCAATACCCTCGCCCTCAGAGAAAAACCGCAGTAACAGCGCAAAATCGCCTGTGCTTATTTCATTTCAAACAGCGCCACGTCCTCTTTTGCGAAGTGGTGTGAGTCGGTATCCCGGATCGGTTCCTCCGGATTCTCGCTCATAAGATCGCGAACTTCACGTCCTTCCGCCCACGGTATCGGAGCGGTGATCTCACGGTCCCGGTGATTCGCCACGGCCACATACAG
>CAJXKU010000242.1 GCA_913055945.1 uncultured Lentisphaerota bacterium
AAACCGCGCGATCGACTCGTAGGAGAATGTTATCGCATTATGATTCTCTCACGAAGTCGCAATCGGTATCGGGATCGAATCGTCCGGGATTCCGATTTCGATAACGATTTCGATCAAGAATGCACAGGAAAGCGCATGCTGTTTTATCCGGCCAAGTGCCACCCGCCGGTAGGGGGTTAAAGCGTAATAAGCGTGCAATAACTGCGTTAAGCAATAACTGCGGTTCGTCATCGCTGATCAGTTTTTCGATATAAGGGTTTAAGCTATGCGGCTTCTGGTAACTGCGGATATACATATTGGTTGTCGGCCGACGGAGGTACCTGCCCAGACGGCGGCGAACTGTTCACCGGCTGTCATGCTCCGGGAAGACGTCGTAAAAGCTGCGGTGGACCGCGAGGTTGACGCGGTGCTGCTGGCGGGGGATGTGGTGGACCAGCAGAACAAGTACTTCGAAGCCGTCGGGGTGCTTGAACAGGTTGTGGAGAAACTTTCCCGAGAAAACATCGTTACATTTGCAGTGGCGGGAAATCACGATCATGATGTGCTTTCTTCTATAGCCGCAAATGCACCGACGGGAAGTTTGAAGGTCCTGGGTACAGGGGGACAGTGGGAATCCTGCTCGCTCAGTGGGCGAGACGGGGGGAACCTGAAGATTTGGGGGTGGTCCTTTCCGGGCGAACATGTGGAAGAAAGCCCCCTCGAAAGTTTTCCGGGAGGAACTGCCGCCGACGATGCGTCCTGCGTGATCGGCTTGCTCCATGCTGACCTGGACGGCAATGAACGTTCGTATGCGCCTGTCCAGGGACGGGAGTTGGCGGACACCGGTGTGCCCCTCTGGATTCTCGGTCACCTGCATAAGCCCAGTCGCCGTAACATCGACCACACGTGCATTCTGTATCCGGGGTCTCCGCAGGGGCTGGATCCGGGCCCCGGCGAAAGGGGGCCCCACGGTCCCTGGCTGCTTGAATTGGACGACAGCGAGTTCTCAATGGAGCAGCTCCCCCTCGCGCGGATCAGGTACGAAGAAGTGGCGGTGGTGCTGGACAATGTGCAGACCGCGGAAAAGCTCCGGGAGGAAGTATCCCGAACGTTGCGGGACCGCATAAACGACTGGAAGAGTGAGATGCCGGCGTTGGCGTTCGTCTCTGTGAGGTTGCTCATCGAGGGCAGCACCACTTTATCCCAGGAGGAGGTGAGGGGAGTTATCGGGGAAATCTCCGAGTCCGGAGCGATGGTATTGGAAGGAGTGGAAGTGTTTGTCAATCAACTGCAAGTCGCTGCTTACCCGCCCATTGATTTTGAGGCCTTGCGCCACGAACAGACACCGCCCAGTGTTCTGGTGAATATATTGGACGAACTGGAAGCGGACGAACCCTTTTCTGCGGAAGTTGAAGCGCTTGTGACAAATCTGCAGAGTCGCCTGTACAGTGACGTATATCAGGCGGGGGCTTTTTTCCAGTTGCCGGACGCAGGCAGTCCCGAGGATCTGGGGCGGGAAGATGTCATTATTCGTTTACGGAATCAGGCGAGGGCGTTGCTTACTGCGTTGTGGAAACAGCGAGCTTCGCAGCAGGAAGCTGAAAAGAAGCAATAGGCAGAGCTATGTCGTCATCAAACCGCATTTGCGTAAAAGATCTGAGCGTTGAGCGCCTGAGGGGGATTCAGCGCGATGAGGATGCTGTTCGGCTTTCTTCTGACCGTATCTCCGAGTACATTACGCTTGTCTATGGCCCCAACGGTTCCGGCAAGAGTACCACAGCGCTGGCCCTTCAGTCGCTTTTCTGGCCGGGGCTGGTCGCTTCTGATTACCCTACGCTGAGGGGGGGGTTCCGCGCAGGAGAAGAGGAATGGCGTACAGAGATTTTTGCCGGGCATCCTTCGTGCCGGAGAGAGGGGGCGGTTGTGAATCCCGGCAGCCTGCCGGTGTCAGGTGATCATAAACGCTACCTGCTGGACTTAACCGATCTGCTTACGAGCTCTGACGAAGCTTTGGCTGACCACATAAGACGTGAGTTGAATGGGGGGTATGATCTGGTAAAGGCATCAGAAGACTGCGGAGCCGCGGAGAAAATTCCGGCTTCAAGCATCAGGGAAGTGAAGGAACTGAAAAATGCACGAAAACGGTACCGGGATGCCCTTGAGCGTCAGCTGGAGTTACGGCGACGCGAAGAGCGTATGTCCACGCTTAGGATACAGGAACAGCAGGCACTCGACGCGAAGAAGGAAGCGGACGCGCTGCAACTGGTCATTGATTGGCGGCAGGCGGATTGGCGAAAGCGTGTCGCGGAAGAACAACTGGCCGAATATCCGGAAGGTGTGGCCAGGATCAATGAAGAACACCTAAAACGGCTGAACGAAATATGGGAGAAGGTGGAGGAACAGCAGAAGCAGCGTGAACAGGCACAAGCGAGGCGCCAGAAGGCTGAAAAGGACTTGAACGCTACGGGGCTGCAGCAAGAACTGGTAACCTCCGTGCGTTTGAAAGAACTCGAAAATCTTCGTCAGCAGGTCGTGTCGGCGGAAGAACAGATTTCCACCTGTGATCACGAGCTTGCCGGAAAACGCAAAAAGGAACAAAGCCTTCGGCAGAGGCTTGCCGTGGAAGGGACGGATCTGACAGAGGAACAGTTACAGCAGCTTGATTCAACGCCGCGAAGCGAATTGTTCGATTTTGCACGGAGTTCACTGGACCTGGAGGCGAAAGAGCACGCATGCGCCCAGTTGCGGAGTGTGCTCGCCGGTTACCCGGAGGCGGAAAGCCAACGTCTGAGCACGCTTGCTCAAGGGGTGGAAAAACTTCGTAACTGGTTGCTTCACTGCGGTGCACTGACTGTGGCGTCTTCAGAAAAAATGGCCGTGGTTGTGTTGTGTGCCGTTGCTGTCGGTGGTGGTTTAACGGTTCTCGCCGCCGTGGCGCATGGTGTGTATTGGTTGTTTCTACTCTTGCTGCCGTTCGGGATGGCCGGCTGCTGGGCCGGGTACCTTTTCCGGAAAGCCGGCAAACGTCGATTGCGCATGCATAACATTGCTGAGGATTATAACGTACTCGGCCTTGCCGAGCCTTCGAGTTGGCAGGATGAGGCAGGTGTGCGTAACAAGTTGGAAGAACTTGAAAAGGAGTACGACGAGCAACGCCTGTATAAACGCATTGACGAGATCCGGACGCACAACATCCTGCCGGAGGAACAACGACTGGAAAACGAAAAGCAGGAGATTGAAAAACGGCGGGAGGAGATTCAGGAGCGAGTCGGCGCTGCCCCTGACCTGGATGATACGAGTTTCGCGGCATTTATGCAGATCGTAGGCGAATGGCAGCAGGTGCGTAGTGATATCGAGGAATGGGAGGAGAAAAGACGCAATGCTTCGGAACAGCGGGACAAATGCCTTGCCCGGATTAACGAAGAGTTGCAGCAGTACGGAAGCGATCAGGCGGAAAATGCGGATGAAGTGAACGCGCGGGTGCAGGAAATCCATCAGCGGGCGGATCGGTATAGCACGGTCAAGGAGGAAATGGACGCTGCGGCCAGAGAAATTGAACAGTGTGACGAGCGGATAAAAGAAGAGAAGCAGGCGCGCACGGAACTGCTCCATTTTCTGGGACTTGAGGATGCTCAGGATGCTTCCGGCCTGTACGAACAATATGAAACCGTTCAGGAATGGCTCAGCCGGAAGCCGGGTTATGAGCAATTACAGGATCAGCGGAAAGAAGCCGAAGCAAAATGCAAAGAGCAGCAGACAGCTCTGCAGGCGTATAGTGAAGTGCGCGGGGAATGGTACGAGATCCCGGTGCAGGACCTGGAGGCACGGATGCAGCAGCAGCGCTCGAAAGCGGACGAATACGAACGTGTCCATGATGAGATTACGCGGATCGAAACCGAAGTCGGAAAAGCGAAGCAGGAGCATGACGTGGAGGAGGCTTTAGCGCAGGTGCGCGAGGCGGAACAGGCGCTCACTGAACGGCGAGAGCGTACGTGCCAAGCTTTTACTGGAGCTTCTCTTTTGAACTATATTCAAACCTGTACGCGGCGGCAGACGTCGCGCGTGCTGCCGAGGGCGGAGAGGATTTTTGCAGAACTTACCGACGGGCGTTACGAATTGCTGGTTGAGGAACGAAACGGGACGGCTGCTTTTACAGCAAGAAATACGGTTACGCAGGGGTATCATGATCTGAATTCGCTTTCAAGCGGAGAGCGCATTCAGCTTCTGTTAGCGGCGCGGCTGGCTTTTGTCGAACAGGAAGAGGAGGAGAGTGGATCTCTACGCGTTCCCCTGATCTTCGATGAAGTCCTCGCGAACAGCGACGATGATGCTGCGAACGCGATCATTCATGCTGTTTCACGTCTGGCTTCTCGGGGACGCCAGATTTTCTACTTTACCGCGCAGAAAGATGAAGTTGCAAAATGGCAGGCGCACTTGCAGAAGAGTGAGATTCCGTTTAAAGCAGTAACGTTGCCGGATCAATCGGTCGAGCCGGATTTAATGGGGCCGACTTATCTGGCTAACGAACAGGACCTTTCTGCTGTCCCGGTGCCGGATCACGAAGATGATTATCGGAGCTATGGGCGGAGACTGGGGGTGCCGCGCTTGGATCCATGGCAGGATGTGTCCGGATGGCACGTGTGGTATTTCCTGGATGATAAGCAGGATTTGTATCGGCTGGTTCGGGCCGGAATTCGATACTGGGGGCCGTTGCAGAAGATGATTCAGGAGGATGAAGCCTCCCTTTGCAGGGCGGTCGGCCTGCAGAATGGTTCAGAGGTGTTTCGCTTGGCGTGCGCCAGGGCAGAGATCTGGCAAAAACTGGTGGAAAAATGGCGGATCGGCCGGGGGAAACCTGTCTCCCGGGAAGTGCTGCGACAGTCTGCCGCGATCACGGAGAAGTTCGTGGATAAAGTGGAACAACTTGCTCAAGAACTGCATTATGACCCCGGCGCACTTGTCGAAGGGCTGAGGGCAGGGCGCGTCAGCAATTTTCGGAAGAACAAAATCGAAGCGTTTGCTGAAGAACTGTCTGAAGCAGGCTACCTCGACGTCCGTGCGCCGTTATCCGAAGCCGATCTGCGGAGCGAAGCATTGAAGACCGCATCATCACACATTGAGCAAGGCATCCTTGATGTCAAAGAAGTGGAAAACATGCTGACGTTGACTCTTCAGCTGGAGTAACGACCAGAACGACCAGGGACGGGGGATATGTGTTGGGCAAGAACGACCAGGGACGGGGGATATGTGTTGGGCAACGTGAGAATATGTCTTACGAAAAGATGCCCCATGATAAACTGACGCCGTTTTCACCCCAGCCGAAGTCGTTTGAAGCAGT
>CAJXKU010000243.1 GCA_913055945.1 uncultured Lentisphaerota bacterium
CGGTGACGTGAACGAGGACATTGAGGCCATGATGCAGGGGAAATAGCCCGGGCACACCCCTCCCTTCCCGACACCCCCCTCGAACCCCGAGCGAGCCTGGGCTCGCTCGGGGCTTTTTTTGCGCCACGGGACTCATCCCCGTCGAGAACTTTTGTGCCTCTTGTGCTCGTACATTCTGTCGTCGGCTTTTGCGAACAACTTCTGCAGATCCTGAGCCGGCAAGGCTTTTACCAGGTTCAGAGCCGGCACCGGCGAATTATGCACTACAAATTCATGTCCGAGGACCGGATTGTCACCTTTGCCCAGGTCACTGAGTTCCAACATCTAGTCTACGAAACACTCCAACGGATTCCGCCGGGCTACGTGACCACCTATAAAATGCTCGCCGAAGCGGCCGGTATCCGGTCTCCGCGCGCCGTAGGCCAAGCTCTCCGGAAGAACCTCCTCGCCCCCCGGATCCCCTGCCACCGAGTCGTGAAGACGGACCTTTCCCTGGGTGGATTCACCCCCAGCAGAATGCCACAAGGTATAAGAGAAAAGGCTCGCCTGCTGAGAAGCGAAGGGGTCCCCGTAAAACACGGCCGTGTTACCGACCCGCGCTGTGTCGTTCACCCCTTTGGGGACAAATTCAGAGAGGATTAACGGCGCGTCCTGAATACCATCATTTAACCGACATCGCCCCGTATTCATCTAGTGTCTCCAGAAACCGGAGCTTCGTCTTCAGCGAATTCGAAATTTTCAAACTCCGGTATCGCCTTACGCAAACGTTTTTTCAGCGGCGGGGCAAATCTTTCCATCGCAAGCTGTACCGCCATCCGCTTCATCCTCTTATAAGGGGGAAGGCGCATACGCCGTTCCGCACTTTCCCCTGCGGCGCGACTACGCTTCCATTTTTCCCAGATTCCTTCAGCGAGATCCTCCAATGCAGACGCCCGCTCGAGATCGCCGTAAGCAAGGGCCTGACAACTCTGAACAAGGTAACTCTGCACAGCCGCACTGGCTTGCGATTGCCGCCCCTCTATATCTTTGACCAATTCTTCCAGCACAAATCTACGGAGTGGACGCTTAAAGCTTTCCGTATCCGGCCATTCCTTACGCCCTTTTTCCAAATATTCTTTCGCTTTCTCCTCTGCGCCGAACGAATAGAGTATAACTACAGCGTCAATAACAAAATTCTTGTACCCTCCCCGCACGATTTGTTCACCGTATTTCTCCTCCGTTTCAAGGTGCGCCCGATTAATGGCATCGACTATTCGGATATTCGGGGTCGTCTGGAAATATTCAAGGCTTTCTGCAGATACAAGACGCCCCTTACGAAATGCCTGCTGCAGAGACTGATAAATCATACGTGCCCATTTTGTCGAGACTTCCTCCTTATCTGCCACCTCCCGTCCTCTGGTCGCCCAGTACACCGCATGCGCCTGAGGGAGACGCCAGTCCAGCCGCCCATATTTACTGTTAATCTCTGCGATCAATTCAGGTTTCAGGCGATAAACCTGACGTAACCAACGACTCCGGTAAAAACGCTCCAGAGGTTCCTTGTACCCTTCGTTCTTCAACGACTGGGCAAGCTGATTCGAAAAAGCTCCATCTTTTCGGAATTTTTTCTCCAGCTTTTCCAGGTTCAGATCACGTTCCTGAAGCAATTTCTTCAACGTTTCCGGACGTTCTATATTATTCCGAAACGCCTTCTTCGTACGCGGCTCTGCGGCCAGGGCCTCCCAGTCCGGGGGATAATCGCCCACAACCTTTGTTATCTTTCGAGCAAGCTGCAGCTTGTAGTACCTGTGCGCGTTATCCATGGTAAGTCCTATCTTGTGTTGGTAAATCCACCCGAGTTCATGGTATAGGCGGGATTCACCAGGATTATACACCAGCGCTTCATCCCGGAGAAGTTCTATTCCGCGCTGCACCCAGCGCCATCGTGCTTCGGGGTCCGTGAAGTTTACAGACACATTGTACGACATGTTCCAGGCCAGATACGCCGCCACATCCACAAATTCCGGCTGGAGCTTCACGATCCACGACCCCAGCTGGACCATTTCAAAGTATTTACCCTCCTGTTTCATCTTCCGTGAACGTAACCACAACCAGTCCGCCACCAGGCCGCGAAACGCGCCGAGTGCAACAGTGGTAAAAGCGACCATGGGCGGGGCGTTCTCCAGAACTTTCGTTTTTGTCAGCTCTTCTTCTTCCCGGATATGATTCATCCGTCTCTGAATCGCAGACAGGGCGAAGAGGATGCCCACCCCAATCACAACAAACATCACCAGTACATAGACAGACCGCATACGTCTCATCATGTTCGCATTACCCTCCCCAATTCACGCCTTGTAAGTACATACATACCAAGCGACGCCAACACCACTCCCCGAAGGATCAGAAGCTGCAGCAATCCCCTGCCGATGAGTTCTGCTGAAATCAACCGGCCATCCACCAGCTTGCCCGTGGTCTGGTACTCGTCAAGAGAAACAACGACGTGCTGGACAACCACGGCCAGCGATTCCACATAGGTCTGCGCTGCGCTACGTTCCTCTCCGGGGGCAACGCGAGATTTTTCCGCACGTTCCAGAATCGGCCCGACAGCCATCCCCATCACAAGGTATGCGACCCCCACAAAAACGGCGACGGGCGTAGAAAAAGCCGCGCCTGCCGCACATCCCAGCGCCGCAAGAAAAGCAAGCTGAATAAGTACCATGACCGATGCACGTACATAGTTCCCGCCAAAGCTTGCTACAGGTACCAGCAGTTTGGGGCCGTCTTTCAATTGAAATACAACAGGTTCACGCCCGGGATCCAGATTCAGGTATCTGAGGGCAAGTCGGTTGTCCTCCGAGACATACCCTGCGGGTATCCGCATTTTCTTGAATGCGCCCCCCTTGTCCTGCCGATAGAAGGTCCGCTCAGGAGGCTTACCAGGGGCACCGACACCCCAAACTCCCCTGGTCAGACGCTGGGCCGTCTCATCTTTGGATATTTTTTCAGGAGAACCTATGTAAAGCCGGTAACGGCAATAAATACTGTCCCCACCAGGAGGCGTTTTCACGTTATCATAGACCCAGACATGTTCGTGGTTCGGACGCACTTCAGTTGCCTGGAATTTCTTTTCCCTGAAAAGCTTGCGTTTTATAACCTGTGGATTGTGGTCAGCAGATAACTCCCCCTCCTCTTTGAGTTCCTGATACTCTTCCTCTGCCGCTTTCCACAACTCGGGTCGTCTTGGGGTATATGTGCGCCGGCCGACAAGCACTTCCTCCTCCAACCGCTTCAACTGTTTTTCTGTAAAATCCTTGCTGGCCACACGCCACCTGATAAGGCCGAAGACAACGGCAGCAGCGAGGATAAACAGCACCGCGTGGATAAGGAAAACCGCACACCATTTGCTGACCCAGATCACCCACGGCGGAACCGGTTTCGTCCGTACCAGATGCATCCGATACGTCTCGATTTCCCGCGGAAGGTTCGCGCACCCCAGCCAAAGGGATGATAGCGACACCAGAAGGATGACCGCACTCATCGGATACCGGATGGCCACCTGAAGTTCCCCTACGGCCGTACCAGGCCCCTCGACAGTAAGAGGTAACCCCAGCACTGCCAATAACAAAGCCCCTGCGAGAATATGGAAGACACGTGAGCGCACGGAGGCTTTAATCGTCTGCTTAACTATAGATATAAAGGCGCTCACGATTCAGTCCTGTCTTCATTTATCGATTCATACATGCTATGAGGCGGCTTCCGGGACAACGACCATACCTTCACGTAAAGTTCGGGCTTCAGTCTCCCCACAGAATATGCTCACAAGGCGTAAACCAAACGCAAAAACCGCCCCGGGACCTTTGCCTGTTACAACATGGCCGTCTTGTTCCACGGCATTATCTGTCACTTTACATCCGGTCAGCTCTTCGCTCACTTTAGGATAAGCCGTGATCGTCTTCCCTTGGACAAGCCCCGCTTTGTGAAGTGCCAACGGAGCCGCACATATCGCTGCCACGTAACCACCGTTCTGATATACACTGTTCAATAAATTCAACACTGCATCGCTCTCTGCCAAATTCCGAGAACCGGGCATTCCGCCGGGCATCACGACAAGAGACAATGCCTCCGGCTGAAGATCTGATATGCCGCAGTCAGCCCCGATGCTGATTCCATGCGAACCGGCCACAGTGTGCGTATTATCTACACTGACCACTGAAACATCCAGCTCAGCCCGGCGTAAGATATCCACCGTCCCGATCGCTTCCATTTCTTCAAAACCGTCCGCCAACAACAGCGCGAGTTTTTCAGCCATCTAAGATCCCTCCTTCGTTCGGGGGCATCGACATACGTCATTCGCCCCGATCAACTTTTTTCTACTTCTTCCCTTTTTTACGTCCTTTTTTACGCTTTTTCTTTCGCGCTTTTTTGGATTTTGTCGACCGGCTGCCTTTCCCCCCACCGGGGGCAACGCCCATGCCGGGCATCCCCCCTATACCAGGCATACCGCCGGCACCCCCCGGCAATCCACCCCCCATGCCGGCACCATCCATGCCCATCATTTCCTGCAAATCGCCAAGGTCCCCCCCATGCTTGTTCATATTCTTCATCATCTTCCGCATTGTCTGGAACTGCTTAAGCAACCCCGACACGTCCTCCACGTTGACGCCGCTGCCCCGCGCTATCCGCCGCCGCCGTGACATATTGATGCTATCCGGGTTTCTCCGCTCCTCGGGCGTCATCGAACAGATCATCCCCTCCGTGCGACGAAGTTGATCATCGTCGGGGGCGAGGCTTTCTTTGGCCGACCCCATTCCGGGTATCAGCTCCATCAGAGAAGCCAAACCGCCCATCCCTTTAAGGCGCTGCATCTGATCCAGAAAATCCTCCAAGTCGAAGCGGTTTTGACGCATTTTTTCTTCGAGCCGCTCCGCTTCTTCCTCCTCATACTGCTCATTGGCTTTTTCCACCAGACTAACCACATCCCCCATCCCGAGAATACGCGAAGCCATTCGATCCGGATAGAAAGGCTCAAAATCCTCAAGGGTCTCACCGCTGCCCACGTACTTGATGGGCCTTTCGGTAACCTGGCGCATGGACAGCGCAGCGCCACCGCGAGCATCACCATCGAGTTTTGTCAGAATAATGCCATCGATCTGCAGAGCTTCGTCAAAATTCTGCGCAACGGAGACTGCTTCCTGCCCAAGAGCCGCATCCGCCACCAACAGAACCTCCTGAGGTTCGGTTCGCCGGTGAATATCTTTCAATTCTTCGATAAGATCCGGATCGATCTGGTGACGCCCTG
>CAJXKU010000244.1 GCA_913055945.1 uncultured Lentisphaerota bacterium
GGGCATTGGACGGCAAAAGAAGAGCAGGGGCTGCGAACAAACCTTAAGACCGTGGCGGACACGGTAATTACCGCTGTGGCCTATGGTATGGATACAGCGATGAATCGATACAATAACCTCAACCCCTTTGAACAGGAGCGTATCGAAGAAGAGAAGGAGAAAGTAAATTGAGAGATTACGAAGTCGTATTTATTATTGATGACCGCCAGCTGGATGTGAATTTGGAGAAATTTTCGGAGCAAGTGGTCTCCCGCGTGGAAGAATTGGGGGGTAAAGTGTACGCCAGGGAGTCGCTGGGGCGCAAACAGTTCGTGTATCCTATCAAAAAACAGCAGGCAGGAACCTATCTGGATTTCGTGATAGCTCTGGACCCGCAGCGCGTAGAGGAGTTTACAGAAAGTTATCGCTTGAGCGACGAAGTGTTGCGCGTGAAGGTGTTCGTGTATGAAGCCAAGCAGCGATCCCAGGCACCTTCGGCAGAAGCAGCGGATGTTCCTGAAGATGCGCAACAGGAGACCGTGTAACAGCGGGGCATCGAAGATAACGGCAGGAAAATCTATGGCCAGCTTCAACAAAGTCTTTTTAATCGGAAATTTAACGCGCGACCCTGAACTCCGGTATACGACCGGAGGCTCCGCAGTATGCAGCTTCGGCATCGCGATTAACCGTAAATACACCACATCCAACGGCGAACAGAAGGAAGAGGTGTGCTTTGTAGATATCCAGACCTGGGGGCGGCAGGCGGAGACTGCGGACCGGTATCTGCAGAAAGGCGCACCTGTTTGTGTGGAAGGACGTCTACAGCAGGATCAATGGCAGGATAAAACCACCGGCAAGAACCGAAGCCGATTGCGGGTCCGGGCTCAGCAATTGCAGTTTTTGGGAGCTCCGTCTGGTCGGGCCACCTTTGAAGGAGCGGACGCCGGAGAAGAAGGTGTCGGGAAAAACCAGCCTTACTCAGGGACAGAGCAGCCAGAAGCGGGAGAAACTGCAGAGAAACAGGGCATGCCTGATCTGGAGAGTTCTCCCGGCGAGCAGGACGACATACCTTTTTGAAAGCGTACGTTTTCTGAATGATTTGCCAGGAGTAAACTGCGGCTCGAAGAAAGTAATCGGGTAATAAATAAGGAGATATACTATGCCTAGTTTGAAGGAGCAACGGAAGAAGAGGCGGCGCCTTCTTAAAAAGAAGGTATGTCGGCTGTGCGAGAATGGTGTTGAACATATTGATTTCAAGGATGTGGAATTGCTTAGACGATACCAGACAGAGCTGGGGAAAATTCTGCCGCGCCGGATCACGGGTAATTGCAATCGGCATCAGAAAATGTTGTCGAAGGCGATTAAACGAGCGCGTGAATTGTCTCTGGTACCGTAAAGTTTCACCAACAAGACCTGTAGAAGCAGAGAGGAATAGATAGATGGCGCAGGAAGTTATTCTTTTCCAGGAGATGAAGGGCCTTGGCAGTGTCGGCGAAAAGGTCCGCGTTGCAGATGGTTACGCCCGTAACTATCTGATACCGAAGAACATTGCCGGGCGGGTGACAAACGAAAATCTGCAGTGGCTCGAGAAACGTAAAGAGCAGCTCAGGCAGGAGTATGAAGAACGTCTGTCCGCGGCAAAAGCTAAAGCCGAAGGGATTCAGAACACCTCCTTGACGATAAGTGTAGAGGCTACGGAGGAAGATAAGTTGTATGGTTCTGTCAGCGCTAGGGATATAGCTGAGCAGCTGGAAGAACGGGGCATCAGTGTTGAAATTGATGCGATCAAACTCCCGGAACCGATCCGCGAACTGGGCGTGTACGATGTGGACGTGGAGCTTCATCCTGAGGTGAAGACAAGTCTGAAAGTGTGGGTCGTTCGCAAAGAAGAAAGTTGAAATCTTCAGGTTGACGCAATGCAGTGGACCGGGCACATAGCCTGATAGGATTGTCCCGGGGGGCGAGAAGGTTTCTGTGGTGAAAGAAAAAGGTTGATGGCAGAACGTCCCCTTCTATGTAGGGGGAGAATCTGTATTTGGCACTCAGATCAGCGTCGGTCTGTCTCCTTGTGGGCTTTTGCGTAGCGGGTCCGGGTAAAACAACATATCTGGTGCTTACCCAGCATCCGGCCGCAACAAGGGGGCTGCCCTTACTGAAAATATGCAGGGGTTGACCGCCACAGGGATGCAAAAGGAAGAACCTTAGTTTCCTTGCCTGAGAGAAGTTTCCGGATTGGAAGGCTGTTGTGAACGCGCTTGTAAACGCGAAAAGGCCAGAGCTCACTTCGGATGACAACCTGGGCGCCTGAGTCGACAGGTTTGGTGACGGCGGTGCACCGCCGTTTTCGTATGCGTCATATAACGGGCGAGGCCGCCCGCCCCAGAGATTGCGCCCTAAAACACTCTCTGGGGACGGCTGTCTTCAGCCGTAATCCGAGCCATACAGAACGGGCGGGGACGCCCGGTTTCAAGGCCGGGGGGTGTTATGCCCCACGTTCAGGTTGTCATCAGAATCGCGGTACGAGCGTGCGTTCTGAAAGGCTGAGGACCAAGATGAAGAAATGAACGGCTCATGCTGCAGGAGGTAGGCAGAGGTTCGCAGCATTGGTTGAGTGGTGAGCCTGCCGAAGTACGACTGCAGAGAATATCGGGTAGCAAGAAGCGCTTTGTAAATGAGGAAATAATAATGCGCGAGACGGCAGTTTCCACCAAGGCTCCTACCTTGACAAGCGGCGAGCAGCCTTTGCCGCACAATTCGGAAGCAGAAGTTGCTGTGCTCGGGGCGATGCTTCTGGACCCCGCGAATGCAGTGGACAAGGCTGTAACGCGGCTTAATTTCGGGGACGCATTTTATTCGCCTGCTCATCAGACGATTTTCGAAACAATCATTGCGCTCAGCAATGAGAAACCGCGAGCACAGATAGATGCCGTCACGCTGGGGGACGCTCTAAGCAGTAAGAATAAGCTGGAAGAAGTCGGGGGGGCTTCTTATATCATGCGGTTGATGAACAGTGTGCCTACCGCGGCGAATGTGGAAGATTACATCGATATTGTTCATCAGAATGCGGTCCTTCGGCGATTGATCCGGACAAGTGCGGATATTATGAACAGATGTTACAATCCGCAGGAGGAAGTGCGGAGTCTGCTGGATGAGGTGGAGTCGGAGGTCCTTGAGGTTACGAATTTGAGTTCAGGGGCTGACGGGGTGGCCATCGGAGATATGATTTTCGATGCTGTTCAGTATCTGGACCAGTTACATAAACGGGATACTGCTGCGATGGGGTTGCCTACAGGGTATCCGGATCTGGATAACCTCATCACCGGACTGGGAGGGGGCGATATGTGTGTACTGGCTGCGCGTCCTTCGATCGGTAAAACCGCTCTCGCGCTTAATATCGCCAGTAATGTCGCTTTAAACGAAGATCGTCCCACCCCTGTAGGAATCTTCAGCCTGGAAATGAGTTCTCAATTGCTTGTGCTTCGGATGATCTGTAGCCAGGCAAGGGTAAGTCTTGGGGATATCAAGGAAGGAGCTCTTTCTGCGGCACGGTGGCAGGATATAATGGAAGCGAGCCAGATATTGAAGAAAGCGCCTGTGTATATCGACGATACGGGAGATATTGATATTGTTGAGTTGCGGGCGAAAGCGCGCAGAATGGCGCGGGAGCACAATATCGGCTTGGTTGTTGTGGACTACCTCCAGCTTATAAGAGTCTCAGGGGTAGGGCGGAATGCCACGCGGGAAAACGAAGTCTCATATATGTCCGGTGGACTGAAAAGTTTGGCGAAGGAGTTGAATGTTCCGGTGCTTGTGCTGGCCCAGTTGAATCGACAGGCTGAACAGGCAGGGCAACAGCCGAAACTGGCGCATTTGAGAGAATCGGGAGCTATAGAGCAGGATTCGGACATTGTGGCGTTGCTGCATCGGGAGCGAGATGCAGAAGGTGTCGAAGGTAATCCGCAGGAAGGTAGAGAGTCGGAGTTGATTATTTCAAAACACAGGAATGGCCCCACGGGCGTGGTGCCGTTGACCTTTATGCCTGCATATACACGGTTTGAAAGTCGCTCGCAGATCGATGACGCAGATGTGCCTGAAAGGTAAAAAAGGATGTTCGCTGAAAATCTCCGGTGTACCCGTATGGGGCGGGGTGCCTCAGTCAGAATAGATCAGAATTGAAATCAGGAAAAGTCCACCAGGAGTAAGGTTGGTTCTATGCGGTTAAGCGGAAAGTTTATGGCGGTGTGTGTAGCGGTTTGCGCGGTCCTGTTATTATCAGAGCAGGTCAAAGCGCAAAAGGTTAAGGATATTATTCTGGAGTCCCGGTCCGGTGTTCCGCTCCCGGAGGAACTGATTATGGGCAATATGCGAACTTCTGAAGGGGAAACGCTGAATCGCGAAGTTCTTTCGGAGGACGTGAAAAGGATTTATAAAACAGGGTATTTCAAGCCGGATATCGCTGCTGAAGTCAACGAATTGGAAGAAGGGGGGGTGAACGTGATACTCCGGTTCTCCCTTAGACCCCTTATCGACGAGGTTACGCTTCGGGGGAACGAAAATATAGGAAAAAACAGATTGAAGGAGAAACTGACGCTTGAGGAGGGCGAAAGACTACGGGAGGAAGCCGTGGTTAGCAGTAGAAACAGGATTTTATCAGAATACGAACAGAAAGGCTATTACCGGACCGAGGTAGAATCACAGGTCTCGCGTAAAGCTGATGGGAAAAAGGCGGATGTGGTCTTTTCCGTTGACGAAGGACCGCGGGTGAAGGTCGGGAGAATATCCTTTGAGGGCAATAGCTCAATCTCTGATGATAAACTGAGGAAAGAATTCCGGAGCAGACGCAGGTGGTGGCATTTTCTTTTTAATGGTTATTACAAGAAACGGAAGTTTGAAAATGATCTTTCCAGACTGCGGAGGTTCTACCTGCGTCACGGTTATCTGGATTATGAGCTGAAAGAGGTGGAAAAGACAGTTTCGGAAAACGAGAAGAGGTTACGCATCAATGTGAGTCTGAAAGAGGGAGAACCTTACAACGTTAAGAGTATCGAGTTCAGGGGGAATAAGTATTTCAGTGACCAGGAATTGGGGGAATTGATCAGTCAGGCTGAGGGACAGCGGTTGAATACAGCGAAGGTGAGACAGGATGTACAGCACATCCGCAGAAAGTACAGGGACCAAGGGTATGTGGACGCTGAATGTGGTTCACAGCGCGTTGCAGACAGCGAGGAGAATACCGTAGAATTGAGATACACCATCAATGAAGACGGTATGTACAATGTACAGGATGTGCTTATAGAG
>CAJXKU010000245.1 GCA_913055945.1 uncultured Lentisphaerota bacterium
TGTCCCATGTCGGTATTGCCAGAGAAGCAGCGGCCGTATTTGACTGTTGCGATCGGTTTGCTCTGCCGGAAATCCCTTCGCCTCGCGTAGCGGAGGACGAAGTGGAAGACGTCACCGGCGTAGAGGTGCGGGATGCTGAACGGTGTCCGCGGTACGTGGCGCGCGTAATCCGGAACGTGACTATTGCTCCCAGTCCCCAATGGTTGCAGAGGCGTCTGCAGGCAGTGGGGATACGGCCGATCAATAACGTGGTGGATGTAACGAACTTTGTCCTGCTGGAAACCGGGCAGCCCCTGCATGCGTTCGACTACGATCGCCTGAGTGGCGGTCGAATTGTGGTCAGGCCCGCTGAACAGAAGGAGACGATTCAGACGATTGATGAGCAGGAGCATGAGCTCTGTCCGGACAATCTGGTCATCGCGGATGAGGAACGGCCGGTAGCGCTCGCCGGTGTTATGGGCGGAACAAATTCGGGCATTGAGGAGAACACTACCACAGTTCTGTTGGAAAGTGCAGCGTTTGATCCGTCAAATATCCGCGCCACGGCGAAGAAATTCGGCATGCAGACGCCTTCTTCGTACCGCTTCGAGCGCGGGATCAGTCATGAAATGGTAGAGGTGGCCAGTCGGCGTGCGGCTGAGTTGATCTGTCGGCTTGGAGACGGCGAACAGTTGAAGGGTGCTGTCGACGTATACCCGAATCCGGCCCCGCAACCGAATGTCTCCTGCCGGCCTGGCCGGGTCAATCAGCTTCTTGGTGTGGATCTGGCCCCCTCCGATATCCGTAATTACCTGAAAAGGTTGGCGTTTGAACTTGTCGGGGATGATGAGGATTGTATCACCGTCGGTGTACCGGACTTTCGGCACGATATTGAGCGGGAGGTTGATCTTATCGAAGAAGTTGCCCGGTTGCACGGACTGAGCGCGATACCTGCGGCAGCGGCGCCGGCTATAGCAGGCGGCTCGTTCGAAGAGGATGCTTACCACCCCACCCAGCAGGTGCGGGAGGAATTGTTGGGCCTGGGGCTGGATGAGGGGTATAACTATACGCTGTTGAGCGAAGATGAAGCGCTTTTTGGGACCGGTTTTGCTCAGGATGAATTGATCCGTCTGCAGAATCCGATCAGCAGCGAAAGCGCCTGCCTGCGTCCCTCCGTGCTGCCCGGTTTATTGCGCAATCTTTCGTACAACATTGCGCAGCATAATCAGGACGTCGGATTGTTCGAGATCGGCCGGGTAATGGCCGATTCTTCGAAGTTGCCTGAAGAACGCCTTCAACTCGGGATCCTGCTGACCGGAAGGCGTCACCCGGAGCGCTACGGGCAGGAACTGGAACAAGTGTATGACTTTTTTGACCTGAAAGGGATTCTGGAAAGCTGGCTCGACAGCCGAAAACTCGTGGATGTGGAATGTATCCCCACGGAGCATCCCGCCTTTGCATCTACCGCCTGTGCGCAAATGAACGTAGGCGGACGTAACGTTGGCGTTTTTGGGCAAGTAAGCGAGGAACTTACGAAGGATGTCCGGGTACGGTTGCCCGTCTACATCGCCCTTATTGAATTGACGGAGGTTCTGGCTTTGCCTCACCCTGCGCCTGCTTATACCGCATTGGCGCAATATCCGGCGACCGTGCGGGATCTTTCCGTCATTGTTCCGCACGAGGTGCAGCACGGACAACTGATTGAAACGTTGCAGAAAGCGGCGCCCGAGTATCTGGAAGATGTGGCCTTGACTGATGTATATCAGGATGATGAACTCAAGCAGCAGCAAAGACGGAGCATGACCTACTCGCTTACCTACCGCGCCCCTGACCGAACGCTTACAGACGATGAAGTGAATGAAATCCAGCTTCACGTGCGGCATATGGTTCAGAGGGAGTTATCGGTCGAGTTGCGCTGAGGTTCACGCACGCGGGGCACTCGCCCACTTGGCGTGCGTTTTTTGAGGTGTTCACAGACTCTGAAGGAAGAATACATAATCACGGGAACGAGAATGTATATGCCGAGAGGTTAACGTGTGCCATGTTGAGGAGAAAAAAACGGCGGGGGATGTAATTCTGCATTCGGCTTCCTGCGCTGTATTTGAGATGTGCCGGCCCTCCTGACCGTTCGCTTACCAGACGAAGAAAGGAAAAACAGGGATATGATTGATTTAACAGCTGCACGGGAGAATGTTTCTACACTTTCGGGCCAAAAGCGGACGCCGGCGGACCGTAACGGTGCCTTAGCCCAGATGCCGGTTAAATGCCCGCAGATTCGCAGCATCTGTCATTATGCGGCCTATCAGCGGCATGATCCCGGGGGTGAAGAAGCACAGAAGTCTCAGTCCATCGGGGGTGGAGCGAATCGCGTTCAGGGGTTGAAAATATCTGATTGGTCGGAAGCCGGCGAGGGAGGTTTGTTTGCGGTGCTCGAGCTTGAAAGCGATGAGTGGCTTGTGCTGTTGCCTATGGTGGGGCGCCGGAGTTTTACCTGGTTTGCGCCGGAGGGAAATGAGCTTACGGTCAAAGTGGGAACGCTTGGTACGGAATCGGTGGAGGCTGAACTTCCCGTCCTGGCATGGTCGTGTTCGGACTCTGTTTATACGGCGGTCAAAAATGTGTGGCGTTTGGCGCTCACGCACCCGCTTGCGGAGGGGATGGGCCGCTTGCGGGAGGAAAAGACGTATCCGGAAATCTTCGAATACTTGGGATGGTGTTCATGGGAACAGTATAAAGGAGAGATATCTTCGGACGTGCTTGTGAATGCAGCGGAGAAAATCAATGGCTCTGAGTTGCCGATTCGTTTCTTTCTGGTGGACGACGGGTATCTATGTTATTCGAAAGAAGAAGGAGAGGGGAACCAACTCGTGGCGCTTGGCCCCGATCCGGAGACGTTCCCGGACGGATGGCGTCCGCTTATGGAGCAGAGGAGCGACAGAGGGATCCGGTGGTTCGGGCTTTGGCAGAACTTCAACGGATATTGGGGTAGAATCGCTCGGAACAACCGACTGGGAGAACACCTGAACAGTTATTTGATGGATGTCCCGGCGGGCGGTCAGATGCCTAAGCCGGAATTGCCGGACGCAGTGGCGTGGTATGAAGCGATGCTCGGTGTGGCACGAGAAGGGGGCTTTGATTTCGTCAAAGTGGATAATGAGGCCAACGCGCTGCATAACTATCAGGGTACAGCTAATGCGGTCAAAGCGACAACCAGTTGTTGTCAGGCGTTCGAACGAGCGGCGGCCGCTCAGGTCAACGGGGTGATCAACTGTATGGCTCACGGCCCCATCAATCCGTTTAACAATTCTCTTTCGGTGGTAACGCGTTGCAGCGAAGACTATAAAGTAAATGATGAGTGGAAGGCGAAAACACATCTGCATAATTCCTATCAGAATATGCTTTGGCTCGGACCTGTGGTCTGGGGGGATCATGACATGTTCCACAGTTCCGACACGTTCGCAGGGCGAATGATGGCGGTGAGTAAAGCGATGTCGGGCGCTCCGGTGTACCTCTCGGATGCCCCTGACGATTTCAACACAGACATTATCCGGCCGCTCTGTGACAATGCCGGCCGACTTTATCGACCTCTTGCGCCGGCCGTTCCGTTGCCGGAAAGTGTGACTGTTGATCCGTTTGAGGATGAAGCCCCCTACATGGTGGCCGCACCGCTCTCCAATGAGGCGGCGGCAGTTGTGGTGTATAATCTGACCGAACCTACATGTCCGGTGGAGGCGCAGGTCGGTCCCGGGACATACCGGGACGCCGTCGGATTGCTGAACCCGGAACGTACCCAATGCCTTCAGGAGCCGCACAAGCTTGTGATTTACGACTGGTACAACGGTAAGGCCCATAGTTTGGAGGAACTGTGGCAATTCCGACTTAACACATTTGAAGACCGCTTTCTTCTGCTTTCTCCGGTAATATCGGGGTGGGCGTTCATCGGGCGCACGGACAAGTACCTCAGCCCGGCGGGAGCCGAGGTCCTTGATATAAGTGAAGACGTCCTCACGCTGGACGTTCCTGAGCCCTGTCGGCTCACCGTTTGGCGCGAAGGCAGAACGTATGAGCTGGAAACAGGGAAGGGGATCAGGCGGATAAAAGCCGGCGAGCTGGAATGACACCCCGTGGGTGTTTGCGGGCTCCTCTCGGTTTTGCCTTCACGGAATACTTTTGAGGGCAAGTGGTACGTGCAGAGCTGCGTAGAGCCTTTCGGCAGCTGGATTGTATCTTTGCAGGAAAAACGAATGGCATAGACTGGCCGTAAACCCACTGAAAAGTCTTTGTAACCGAGGGTAAGTTGCACGTTTTCAATGAATGCTTCAGAAGATCACCGGACTGGCTGGCGGACGACGAGTTTCGTCATCCCGGCCTACAACGAAGAAGAGAGCTTACACGACTGCCTTACAGCTATCCGCTCCGCGTGTGAGGGAATCGGGGTGGATGACTGGGAGATGATTGTCTGTGATAACAACTCAACCGACCGTACAGCTGAAATCGCTCAGTCTGAAGGCGCGCGAATTGTATACGAGCCGTATAATCAGATCTCTCGCGCCCGGAATCGTGGGGCGGCCGTTGCGAGTGGTTCTTATCTTGTTTTTGTTGATGCGGATACGCAAGTAAGTACTGCTCTTGTCTCCCGGACACTTCAGGCATTAGACACTGAACAGGTGTGCGGCGGAGGTACGGAGATTGCTCTCGCAGGGGGGAAGCCTGGAATATTGGTGCGGGGAGTCCTGGCGTTCTGGAAGTGTTGCTCGCATATATTCAAAGTAGCTGCCGGCTCGTACATTTTTTGTAAACGCGAAGCGTGGCAGGATGTCGGCGGCTTCAGTGAGGAGTTGTATGCCGGAGAAGAACTGGTCTTTTCCAGGGCACTTCGCAGGTGGGGGCGTTCCCGCGGTATGCGCTTCTGCATTCTTCGTAACTGCCCCGTATATACATCACCCAGAAAGTTTCACTGGTATACACCTTGGGACTTCTGCCGACAGTTTTTTGTCCTTTTGCGCCCGGGGGCACTGAAAAAACGGCGACACTGTGCAATTTGGTATCGGCGGCCCAAGTAGGCTGAATATAAGCTGATGGCCTTCTGTTACGCTGTTTGGGGGCGGGAGACGATTAACCTAAAATCCGCAGCAGAAAAACCAAAGGAGGTGTTATTTGTTTTTTTATAAGGTGTTACAATTTTGAGTGTTTCACCCATCGGGTGAAACTTAGTTCTTTGGTTTTTCTACCCGGTAGGGTTAATTTTGTGGCTGCATCTGCTTCG
>CAJXKU010000246.1 GCA_913055945.1 uncultured Lentisphaerota bacterium
AAGGCAGAGACAACGCTGAGGAAGACAGGATGAGAGGGTGCACAAAAACGGCAATGCTTCAGGCGGCGGGACCTGGTATAAGAAACACCGGGCGATACATGCGCCGCAACAAATCAGGCAATATGGGTAAAAAACTACAACCATCAGAATCACTCCGGCATGCCGGATTCATCGGCCTCTTCCCAGGCCGAGGACAGGCTTCCCTGCAAAAGGCATACGGGGAACGAAAAGGGGATACAGCAACCAGTGCCCCTTGTTCCGGAAGATGGAACACCCCATTATTGTCCAGTTTCTGCCTGTTTTTTGCGCAGAACTATGCAGTTCCCGCCTGTTATCGGTCAGTGCGTTACCAAAAGACAGACATCGTCTGACGGTAAAGGCCGTAGGAGAATGCAATAACAGGCTCGCGCTGACACCCTCCATCCTTGCCTTGCAGTGGCTTCACTCTCTGCCTCGTGCCAAGAACGCTGCCGCATAGTACCTTGGCTCAAAACGGATGACTGTGTTGAGAAAGATTTTCGACAGGATGCATACGCCGAACTGAGAAGACAAGATGAACACGAAGAAACGAAGGAGGGTGAGATACAATGACAACTGAAATGCTCATAATACTTGGTGCAGCCCTGATTGGCTGCTTTGGCGTCGGTTACGGGGTAAAAAGCTTCTTTGACCGAAAAGCAGTCAAATCAGCACAACGCGTGAAAAAAGATGCCGAACGCGAAGCTGAAACCATCATCAAAGAAGCCCAGGTTTCCGCAAAAGAAGAATTGCTTCAGAAACGCAATGAATTCGAAAACACCACCAAAGAAAAAGAAAAAGAACTGGACAATTTTGAAAAACAGCTGAAAGATCGGGAAGCTGCTATTGAACGCGAACGCGAAAAACTCGATCAACGGGAAAACGATCTCCAGAAACGGGAAGACAAAGTTGCAAAACAGACAGAAGAAAACGAGAACCAGAAAGAAAAATTATCTCAACTGATCTCGCGTGAAGTAAGCGAACTCGAACGCATTGCGTCCCTGGATCAGGAACAGGCCAAAGAACAACTTCTGCAACGACTCGACGAACAGCTTGAACATGAAAAAGGCGAGCACATTAAACGGTTCCATGAGGAGGCGCGTCAGCGTTGTGAGAACGAAGCTTTGGAAATCATGATCAACGCGATGCAGAGGTACTCCAACGACTGCGCATCCGAACGGACCACAGCCACAGTTCCATTGCCCAGTGATGAAATGAAGGGGCGCATCATCGGTCGCGAAGGACGGAACATACGTACGATTGAGAACAATGCGGGCGTCAGTGTACTTATCGATGACACGCCTGAAGCTGTCGTCATATCGTGCTTTAACCCGGTACGTAAAGAAATCGCACGCGTAGCCCTGGAACGACTTGTTTCGGACGGCCGTATCCACCCCACAAGGATCGAAGAAATGATTGAGAAAGTCACGAACGAGATGGAGGATCACCTCGCAGAAATCGGCCAGGATGCGGTCGAACAGGTGGGCGTTTCCAGCGTGAAGGAGAATATCGTCAACTTAATCGGACGGCTCAAGTACCGTTACAGTTACTCCCAGAACGTGTTGAAACACTCGATAGAAGTGGCTCACCTGATGGGAATGATAGCGGCGCAGGTAGGACTGGATGAATACACGGCCAAACGCGTGGGCCTGTTTCACGACATCGGCAAAGCAGTCGACCAGGAAGCTGAAGGGACCCATGCCCTTATCGCAGCAGATGTACTGAAACGCTCCAACGAAAAGGATGAAGTGATCAACGCCGTCGCTGCGCACCACGAAGAACGCGAGATGTCCACCCCGTACGCCGTACTGGCTGAAGTCTGCGACACACTCAGCGCCAGTCGACCGGGCGCGCGCAATGAAACCACGGAGCTGTACCTCAAACGCATCGAGGATATGGAGACAATAGGCAATTCCTACGAAGGCGTGGACTACTGCTACGCTATCCAGGCGGGACGCGAATTGCGGGTCATCGTACAGTCGGAAAGCGTGGACGAAGACAAAGCCTGGAAAATGGCCAGAGACATCGCAAAAGAGGTGGAGTCAAATCTGCGGTATCCGGGTAACGTCAAAGTATCCGTCATCAGGGAGACCCGTGCCGTGGAATACGCTACATGAGATTCCTGCTCTACAACATCGCATACTGTACCGGCGCACCGCGCGGCGATCGACACAACTGGCTCAGTCTACACCGATATCTTCATCTTTCACGGCACCACGTGACAAAAGTCCGGGATTTTGTCGCGGATCTGGATCCGGATGTTGTGGGTCTTCTTGAAGTCGACACCGGCTCCGTCCGGGCTCGCAGAAAAAATCAGGTCTCAGAAATCGCACGCGCTTTGACCCACGCACCGTATTTCGATAACAAGTACGGACTGCACTCGCTCCTGCGCCGTCTCCCCATCGTACGCCACCAGGGGAATGCGGTACTTACGAAAGATAGCTCAGCGCATATCCGTCATTACTTCACCTCGGGGATAAAACGATTGATTCTGGAAGTCGAAGCGGGCGGCGTCACCTTTTTCCTCGTACATCTCGCCATCAGCCGCCGCAAACGGGAACTGCAATACCAGTCACTGGCGCAATTACTCGGCCGCCCTTCGGGTCCCGTTATACTTGCAGGCGACTTCAACACTTTCGGTGGACGGGAAGAACTGGCCGAGCTCAGCAAAGCGACAGGGTTACAACCGCCTTTTGCAGAATTTGCGCCGACGTACCCTTCGTGGGCTCCCCGCCACGAACTGGATTTCATCCTCTGCTCACCCGCCATACGGGTCCAGTCGTACAACATCCTTGATGAAATCAGATACTCGGATCACCTGCCGTTGCTGCTGGACTTCACGCTGTCTCCTCACTATAGTAACGTGGCCTCTTCAGACTCATGAACCTGGTCGCCGATGATTCCTGTTCCAAAAGGACTTACCAATGCGAATCGTATGGCTCTCTGTAAATACTTCCTACGCGCATTCCTCGTTGAGCCTCCCGCTGTTGCACCGTTCGGCTGTTGCCGCGGAGCATGTGGACACCTGGAAAGCCGTCGAGGCTACACCACACCGCCACGTACCGAATGTCTTCGCGGAAATCGCGGATGCCGCCCCCGACATCATCCTCGGTACCTGCTACCTGTTCAACCGGGACTTCCTCCTTCGCGTATTACAACGTGTAAAAACAATCCACCCCGAATGTACGGTGATACTCGGCGGGCCGGAATTCTGGACGCATAATGAGTCCTTCCTTCGCACTGCGCCGTATGTCGACGCTGTCATCAGGGGCGAAGGTGAAGCCGTCATAGGAGATATGCTCAAAAAATTGAGAAAAGGGGAAGACAAGTGGGATGACCTCTCCGGCGTCTGCCGGCTCACCAACGGAGATAGCGTTTACTGTGACAACGGTACAGCGATGCTCTCGCAGAAAGAACTGGAAGGACTCCCACCGCCGGCGGAAGACGAGTTCTTTGACTTTCAAAAACCATTCCAGCAACTGGAAACCAGCCGCGGCTGCATTGGCCGCTGCACCTTCTGTACAAGTTCGCTCCTGCCTGGCACACGAAAATTTCCGGTGGAACGAGTACAGCGGGAGCTTGATATCTTCCGCCGCATGGGCGTCCGGGAAGTCAGAGTGCTCGATCGGACGTTTAATGAAGATCCCCGAAGGTGTGTCCAGCTGCTGGAAATGTTCAGAACTCATTACCCCGACATGCGCTTCCACCTGGAAATTCACCCGGCATTTCTCACCCCCGCTGTCCGGGAACAGTTGGCGCTGTTTCCGCCGGAGAACCTTCATCTGGAAGCAGGGATTCAGACGTTGTCTTATGCCCCTCGTAAAAGTGTCGGACGTCCCGGAGAAAAACAAAGCGAACTGGAGGGGCTCCATTTCCTCTGCACCGCGACAAACAGAAACGTTCATGTCGATCTCCTTGCGGGACTTCCGCAAATGAGCCTCGATGACGTCCTGTCGGACATACACACCACGGTGAATCTCGATCCCGACGAGATTCAGCTCGAAATCCTCAAGGCCCTCCCCGGCACCTCCCTGGCTGAACACGCTGCTTCATACCGCATCTGCGCCTCCCCGGCACCACCCTACGAAGTACTGCAGACGGAGCATATGAGCTGTCAGCAACTGCAGACGGCAACTCAATATTCCAAGATCCTGGATGACTACTACAACAACAAATGGTTTAAAGACACGTTTCAGCGTATCGTCGGACGCACTCAGGAATTCTTACCAAGCTTCCGAAGTTATCTGGCCAATGAGACCGGGCATCCATTGGATACCCCGCTCTCGCTGAAGCGCCGTTTCATCCTTCTGCACACCTTTCTGGAACAGCATTACCCCCCGGAAACGCCGGAAAAACTGAACCTGGAAATAAATTGGCTCCGGGCAGGTCTAAGCGCCAGTCATGGACTCCGTTCAGCCAGCAAGTGGAAGCATCCTGTACCTCCGGACGCATCTCTTGAAAACGGAACCGCTTCACTGATCCAAACGCACAACGTACGCGTCTGGCACATTTCCCAGCCGGACGCGGAACGCTGGGTCGTCGTCACCCCTGAAAACGGCAGCGCCGTTTATCGTCGAGCTTGTCGTTCAGAGCTCACGCCGGAAGATAACCGGAACGCCTGAGGTGAGGTAGACCTCTGCCGGTAACGGCGTCCCTCCGCCATTATCGGACCGTACAGGACGGGAGGGAAAACCCGTCCCCCCGCAGTGTAAATTCAGTCTCGTACTCGTCGTCTTAACCGCCGTCGTAATCGCAGTCGTACTAGAACGTATCCTGTACAAACAGCGACACCGATGAACCTAAAATTTAGGATAAAGACTGCAATTCCGCCAACGATCAGGAGTTCGGACGAGGGCAGCTAAAACCGAATGCGTTGTCGATTTTTTACCCGTTACGTCGATGAGCAATGTTGAATCAGCAATTTTCAACGCATCTTCCAGAGAAGATGCGCTCAGACATTATTAAATCAGTGATCCGCAAATACAAAAGCTTCTCTGCAAAAACCCGCATGAAGGAAGTGGAAAAACTGTCTTGACCATCCCCGTGTTTTCCAGTGACGTTACCGAGGCAGAAGTCAAGGAGGCCATGGAACAGGTTTCAACCCGAGACCTGAAAAACTGGGGCGATCAGAATATCGGGCCCACTCTTTTCGCCAAAACGAAGCGTGCGTTCAACGCCCTTTGTGACAAAAGTTCGGTGAAGAA
>CAJXKU010000247.1 GCA_913055945.1 uncultured Lentisphaerota bacterium
AGATCGGAAGAGCGTCGTGTAGGGAAAGAGTGTAGATCTCGGTGGTCGCCGTATCATTAAAAAAAAAACAAGCTGCTTTTGGAACGTGGAGGAATATACATTTTTCTTCGTGATTAATAAGCATTGAACCTTTCGTGACCGGCCATTACAAAATAAGGGCGTATATGTACGGACTGGTCATCTGCCCTATAGTTAAAAGTTTATTTGCAGCTTCTTTCTATTCCCCGGCTTTTTCATGAACCGGCAACGCCTCAGTTGTTGACAAGACGCTTTGAAACAAACAATTATGTGAGCCTACCCAGGCAACTCCATGCTTGCTCATATTGTTTCGCATATTTTGCGCCAAAGTAATTCTTCAGACTTCGGGGACACTGAATTCCGGGAAATTTTCCGGAATATCAGACAACAAAAATCCCTTACGATCTCCGAACAATCAACGATTAGCGAAGAACGTCAGCCCGCCACATTCCCAATAGCTTCCTGCAGCTTTTTCTTAGTGACCGGTTTGGATATCACTACATCTACATTCTCCGGCTTTTCATCTGCGGCATCCATCGTCTCGCCGAAACCGGTGAGCATTATAACCGGTTTATCGGGGGTCTTTTCCTTGATTTTGGCTGCCAGATGGTCGCCGTTCATTTCAGGCATTGCCCGGTCTGTAATCACGAGGTCGTACCAGTTGGCGTTGATTTTCTCTATACCTTCAATACCATTCGATGCCGTTTCCACCTGATTTCCATCCGCACCAAGCATCGCGTGCAACAGCTCACAATGGTATTCTTCGTCATCGACAACAAGGATATTTAATCCGTTGGACTGATGAGCCTTCATCTCCGTAGTTTTCTGCGTGCTTTCTGTAAGGGGCAACGTGATGTAGAAGGTAGTGCCTTCGCCCTCCGCGCTTTCAAAGGAAAGCTCGCCGTTATGACGCCTTACGGCCCCCTGCACCGTAGCTAAACCTAGCCCGGAACCATTTGCACCTTTCTCGGTATAGAATGGATCAAGGCACTTTTGTCTTGTCTCTTCGGACATACCGGTGCCGTTGTCACTGAATTCAAGGACGACATAATTATCGTTCTGTATGTAAGTGGAGATCGTGATGCGTCCGCCCTCCGGCATAGCATCTACGGCGTTGAATATGAGGTTCGTCAGCACGTCGTTCAATTCAGCTTCGTTTCCTTTAACAGTGGAAATATAATCAAGTTGCGTCTGAATTTCGATCTGTTTGCCGGCAGCTTTTGCTTCTTCCTTCCACCGGGGCTTGGTTATTGAAACGGCGTCTGTAATGACGGTGTTGAGGTCAATGTCGGTAAGCTTAATATTTTCGTTCGGCCGGTAAAATTTACGCATCCGCCGGATCGTTTCCGCAGCACTGCTGGCCGATTTCCGAATATATTCCAGATATGTGGCCACTTTTTCTGTATCCTTCATCATTTCAGGATTGTCCAGAAGCAATTCCGAGAATCCATGGATTGGGGACAAAGCATTGTTGAAGTCGTGAGCAATACCGCTGGCCATGGTGGTTAGTGCCTTCTGGCGCTCCTGCTCGATAACCTGCTGTTTGGTCTTCTGCAGCTCGTCCAGGGTCTGCTGCAGCTCTTGGTCGGCCTGCTTGCGCATAAGGGCTGATCCGATATGCGCGGCGATGTTCTCCAGTATATGAATCGTTTGAGGTGTAAAACGGCCTTTGTTCTTGTCGTTGAGCTGGATCAGCCCCACTATATTTTCGCTGGTCTTAACGGGTACCTGGGCCATGGAGCTGAAGCCATGACGGATACAAGTCTCCCGTGAATACATCTGATCCGTAAGCCGAACCGGTATCAAGGCTACGGAGGCATAACCCTGATGGATGCAGTTGTTGCGCGCATGCAGCCGTGGATCCTTGTCTGACGGCAGATCGAGTAAGGTGAAGGCGTCGTTGGTCCAGCAGCTACCCCCTTTAGTAAAAAGCGGGTTGGAGGGGTCGGTCTTGCCGGATATGACCAGACCGCAGGTGCATTCCAGGCTTATATTGCCGTCCTTATCGCGGCACACCCCGCCATCCTTGCTGCGTTCGACCAGCGTATTTTCGGTCCGTAGAAAATCATTAGGAAATCCGTCCTGGACGAAATAAGGAAAATCATCACCCTCTTTCATTCGTATGCCCACGGCATCAACCCCTGTCCTTGTCTTCAATACATCAAGGATGCTCTGGAGAGACTCCTGGATGTCGCCCGGCTCGTTGAGGATCTGCATAATATCCTGTCCCATCTCGCGATAGGTTTCAGCCTGCTTACGCTCGCTGATGTCCTGCGCTGTAAAAGTAACTTCTTTAGAAGGATCTGCGGGGTCACGCGGCGCGGAGCTGAGCAGTACATTTATCCGGGCACCATCCTTGCGTTGCCATACCGTTTCGACGCTTCCGGTTCCGTTTTCCTCAATCTGCCGGTACTTTTCGTTTCCTACGTGCTCGTATTCTTTCTGCGACGGATAGAGCATCCGGGCGTTCTGGCCGATCAGTTCCTCAGCGCTGTATCCGGTCATTTGATACATCTGCTGATTTGCCTCCATGATGACCCGTTCCTGAACCAGTCCGATCCCGATGGGCGCGGCACGGAACATACTCTCAAGCCGCTGCTGACTGTGCTGGAGCGCCCGCAGGGCGGCGCGTTCATCGGTCTGGTCGCGGAACACGAGGACCACGCCGGTGGTTTCGCCTCTGGCGTTGCGTATCGGCGCACCGCTGTCGGCAATCGGAATCTCCCGACCGTCTTTAGCTACCAGCAGGGTATGGTTAGCCAGTCCGACAATCCGATCCTTTTTCAGCACAATCTTGACAGGATTCTCGACCGTCTGGCGGGTCTGCTCGTTAATAATCCTGAAAACATCCTCGAGCGGTTGTCCGACCGCCTCGTTTTCGGGCCAGCCAGTCAGCGATTCCGCAACCGGATTCATAGAGTCAACCTGCCCATCCACATCCGTTGAAATAACCGCGTCGCCGATGGAGTTGAGCGTGATGCGCAGGTTTTCTTCACTTTCGGCCAATTGTTTCTCTGCCTGCTTGCGCATCAGGGCTGAACCTATATGCGCTGCGATACTTTCCAGAATTTGAATCGTTTCAAGGGTGAAACGGCCTTTGCACTTGTCGTTGAGCTGAATCAGCCCCACAATCCGGTCGCTGGTCCGAACCGGTATCAAGGCTACGGAGGCATAACCCTGATGGATGCAGTTGTTGCGTGCATGCAGCCGTGGGTCCTGGTCAGACGGCAGATCGAGCATGGGGAAGGAGTCGTTTGTCCAACAGCTTCCCCCTTTAGTGAAAAGCGGGTTGGAGGGGTCGGTCTTGCCGGATATGACCAGACCGCAGGTGCATTCCAGGCTTATATTGCCGTCCTTATCGCGGCACACCCCGCCATCCTTGCTGCGTTCGACCAGCGTATTTTCGGTCCGTAGAAAATCATTAGGAAATCCGTCCTGGACGAAATAAGGAAAATCATCACCCTCTTTCATTCGTATGCCAACGGCATCAACCCCTGTCCTTGTCTTCAATACATCAAGGATGTTCTGGATGAACTCCTGAAACTCGCCCGGCTCGTTAAGGATCTGCATAATCTCCTGTTCCATCTCACGATAGGTTTCTGCCTGCTTACGCTCGGTGATGTCCTGCACCATACCGGTCGATTGGATGATGGTGCCTGCGTCATCGCGTTCATGAACACAACGCTCATGAACATACCGGACTTCATCTGAGTTCCGGCGTACGATCCGGTGTTCGATATCATAGCTGTCGTTTCCTTCACGGACCGAACGGGAATACGCTTCGTCCACCGCAGCCCGGTCTTCGGGGTGGACGAAATCAAGAAAACCTTCATAGGTGGGGGAAAACTCCTGCGGTTTGCAGCCGAAAATGCGATAGACTTCGTCCGTCCAGGTCAAACGGTTGTTGGTCAAGTCCAGTTTCCAGCTTCCGATGTGGGCTATTTCCTGTGAACGGGACAGCAGCTTTTCGCTCTCTGCGAGCTTCGCCACCGCCTGGTGCTGGGCGGTCATATCGATGGCCGAGGCAGCGATATATTGGGGATTATCGTAATCGTCATTGATAAGTACTCCGCTCATCAGCATTGGGAATTCCGTACCATCTTTATGGCAATGCCAGACGGTAGTGGGCGCGAAATGCCCCTCCCGCATCAGGGTGTCAATACGACGGTTCTCCTTTCGCATTTGCTCTTGGCTGTGAAACAGTGAGAGGTGTTTTCCAATCAGTTCGTTTGGCACGTATCCATGCATCTCAGCAAAGAACCTGTTTACATACACCAGATTACCTTGAAGATCGGCGATCGCCTTGCCGTAAACAGCATTGTCGGAAATAGTCTTGAACCGCTTTAGTTCCTCCTCCGCCCGCTTGTGCTCGGTGATGTCGGTCAGTGCCACGTAGCAGACCGGCGTGCTGTCTTGGGCTTGTGCGGCGGTTGCATTCAAATGCGCCCAGATGAATGTGCCGTCCGGTTTTACCAACCGCAGATCGCATTGCTGTGGTTCTCCCGTCTCAAAGAGCTGTTTGCTGTGGATGTAGTAGGCATCATGGTCGTCTTTGCATATGAAACTGGAGATCGGCTGCGTAATCAGGTCGCCGCGGCTCGTTTCCAGCAATGTGGCAGCGGTGAGGTTAGCCTCCAGGATCACTCCCTGTTCGGACAGGGTAAAGTAACCTACTGGAGCCAGATCGTAGAAGTCGAAATTGCGCGGTGTGTGGTTTTCCATGTTTTCTTTCCTGGGCTTGGTTTGTCGGCGGTTCGGACACGGGCGAATCAGCCGGTTTAATCAGGTCTTTTTTCTCTTTTCCATGCCAATTTCTTCCATAAAAATGTTTATAATAAACAACACCTACTTAACCGACTAAAAGTATAACTCTACACGGAGAAAAATCATAAAACAAATTATTTTAATGCACTATACGATTTAAATTTTATAACAATCTTTATATACTCTCCATTCGCGTTTTGCGTGCGAACCTGAATATTCAGACTCAGCCCAGGTTTTGAGAGTTAGCCTGCATTCGGGTTAGCGGATTTATACAACCACCAGGTTTATGCCATTCCCTCCCCACATTTCGTACCATCGGCAACATCTTTAGGTGGCAATTCATTTGTATCGATCCGGGGCAACGTGTATACCCCCTCCCTGCCCAAACGGGCGATGCCGGAT
>CAJXKU010000248.1 GCA_913055945.1 uncultured Lentisphaerota bacterium
CTGTGAATTACCGTTCAAATGTTTTGAATAAAGAACCGGAAGATTGCAGTACATCAGCGATTGAAAGTACCTATCTTGCTGAAATGTCGCGGAATTTGGTATCGGATAAAGAACAGCGAAGAACGCGGATAGGGCCACATAGAGATGAGTTGCACATTGAGTTGGACGGCCGGACGATGAGGGATTGCGCATCCGAAGGGGAAGCACGTTTGGCTGCATTGGTGCTGAAAATGGCAGGGTTGGGGTTGTATACAGACTCGGGGCGGCGGGGAGTAGTATTAGTAGACGATGTTCTTGGCGAACTTGATGAACAGCGGCGTGAGTCCTTTATGGAATTGCTGAACGGAGATAGTCAGGTATTACTGGCGGCTACCGAACTTCCCCAATACGTGGAGCGCAAAGCTACGTGTATTCATGATGTTGAAAATGCACAAGTGCGTACCCGGACAAGCGGATTTGGGGCATCTGTTTAAGAGGTTTTCTGCTTGGCGTGTCGTGTGAGATAAACCTGAAGAAGCGAAATCTCTGCAGGTGTAACCGCATCAATGGCGGCAGCTTGGGCGAGTGTGTCCGGTTTTTTCTTTTGCAGTTTCTGTTGGGTTTCCGTGCGTATACCGGGGATATCATAATTGAAGTCGGAGGGAATTTTCCACGTTTGGAGAGACTGTAATTGTGCAGCGCGCTTGCGTTCGCGTTGTATATAAGCCTGATAATGTGCTTCGATATTGAGCTGTTCCATAGCTTTAGGCGGGATTTGCGGCGCATCAGCAAAGTCGCTGTAGGTGTAGCCATATCTACACATAAGATCCCATAAATTGGTGCCTTGAGATGTTTTTCCCGCGAGGAATTCCTTTGTCTCTGCAATAATCCTTTCGGTTTCACAGAGGTTGCTGTATTCTTCTTTTGGGATGAGGCCTAAGGTGTGGCCCAGAGGCATTAGGCGGCGATCAGCGTTATCCTGCCGCAGTGTAAGTCGGTTTTCAGCGCGACTGGTGAACATACGGTAAGGCTCGGTAATTTCTTTCGTGGTGAGATCGTCGATGAGAACGCCGATGTAAGCCTGATCTCTCTGAAGGACGAAGGCGTCGTGCTCATTGTTTGCATAGCGGGCGGCATTAATGCCGGCAATGAGCCCCTGTGCTGCCGCCTCCTCATAGCCGCTGGTGCCATTGATCTGCCCGGCAAGGAAGAGGTTCGGGCAGGTGTGTACAGCCAGCGATTTATTAAGTTGGTACGGATAAACGAAGTCGTATGCGATGGCGTAGCCGTAGCGTGATGTTTCAGCGCGTTCAAGCCCGGGAATAGAGTGCAAAAGCTTTTCCTGGACAGTCGGCGGTAAACTTGTACTTAGTCCGTTGACATAATACTCGTCCGTTGCGGTGCCTTCCGGTTCGAGGTATATCTGGTGGTTATCGCGTTGGGGGAAGCGGACAATTTTGTCTTCGAAGGAGGGGCAATACCGCGTACCGGTGGCATCTATATGGCCGCCGTACATAGCGGAGGTGTGGAGGTTATCGTTGACAATTTCAGCTGTTTGTTTTGTAGATGTCGTCAGATAACAGGGGAGGTTCCGGGGTTCCGCGGGGAAAAGACGACAGGATTTAACGGATGGAGATCGGAACGAGAAGCGGCGTGATTCAGAATCCGAGCTCTGGCGTTGGAGAGAATTAAAATCGATGGACTTTGCTAATACCCGCGGCGGGGTGCCTGTTTTTAGTCGGCCGACGCGGAGATTCAGTTCATTTCGAAGATTATGGGTAAGCGTATTGCATGCGCTGTCTCCGGCTCTTCCACCTTCCAAAACAACGTCGCCATAGTGCAGATTTCCCTGGAGGAATGTACCGGTTGCCAGGACAACAGCCTTAGCGTAACGTTGACCGAAGGGGGTACCGACAGCGTAAATCCGATCCCCCGTTGTGTGAATATGTGTAGCATGAGCCTGCTGGATAGCGAGGTTGGGCTGGTGTTCCAGTACCCACTTCATACGGTATTGGTAAACCATTTTATCACATTGTGCTCGAGGCGACCATACAGCGGGTCCTTTTGAACGGTTCAGCATACGGAACTGAATCGTCGCTGCATCGGCATTCACACCCATCTCACCGCCAAGAGCGTCGATTTCACATACGAGTTGGCCTTTTGCAATACCCCCGACAGCGGGGTTGCAGGACATCTGCGCAGTATGGTCAGGGTTAAGCGTAAGAAGCAGGACACGGCGACCGAGACGACTCGCCGCGAGAGCTGCTTCACAACCCGCGTGTCCGCCTCCGATTACAATTACATCATATTCAGAATGTCGAAGATTGGTGGACATAGGTATGGATGAGCAAACGGATTCCTTGAGATTATGTAAACTGGCGTTACTCATGTAAATTAGCACAAGTGCCGGGCGTTTACTAAGCGCCGTGCCCGTAGGGCTTATTTTTTTCTGAAGAAAAAGTCGTGCGCTTATACCGGCAACGAAGAGGAAAGCTTACTGTGAATCATCTACGAACAGCTGGAGAGATAGACTGCTATGATGGAGCACGGATACGTTCGCGTTTGTGCGGCAGTCCCCGAAACAAAAGTAGCGGGTGTGGCGGATAATTTCCGTTCAGTAGTGGGGATCCTGAGTGAAGAAGAGGTACGAGCGTGTGACTTGGTCGTTTTTCCGGAATTGTGCTTGACCGGCTACACCTGCGGGGATCTTTTCAAGCAGGAGAATCTGATCCGTTCGGCTGAACAGCATTTGGCTTTGTTGCGGAAGCAGACGGAAGATTTGGTTGCGGCTGTGGTCGTGGGACTGCCCGTAGAAGTGAATGGCAAAATGTTTAATTGTGCCGCTGTTTTGCAGAGCGGGCACTTACTGGGTGTGGTGCCGAAAAGCTACCTGCCGGGATACAAAGAGTATTACGAACCACGGTGGTTTACCCCGGGGGATCATCGGGATCAGGACGAAGTCGTGTTAGGCGGGGAAACAGTGCCGTTCGGGACTGATCTGTTGTTCAGGAGTGGAGAGTACGCAGCTTTTACCCTGGGCATAGAAATCTGTGAAGATCTGTGGGCGCCGATTCCGCCCAGCAGTAGTGCGGCCTTAGCCGGAGGTACGGTGATAGCGAATCCTTCCGCGAGCAATGCGCTGGTGGGAAAGCAGGAATATCGTTCCGAACTTGTGCGTCAACAGTCCGCGAGAACGTTATCCGCTTACGTATATACAAGTGCGGGCTGGGGTGAGTCAAGTACTGATTTGGTGTTTTGCGGGCAAACCGCGGTTGCAGAGAATGGGGGGGTGCTGCGTGATACTGTCAATTTTTCAAAAGGTCCTCTGTGGAGCATTGCGGATATAGATTGCGGCCTTTTGGCGAACGAGCGGTTGCATAACGGAACGTTCAGCCAAGGCGGCCGTATCGAGCGTGAAAAGTATGGCAATGAGAACGGCCATCGGAATGCGTTCCGGTTTGTTCCTTTAAGACCTTTTGAGCAACACACTTTTCAAACAAAGGATCTGCGGCGTGACATTGATCCCTGGCCGTTTGTTCCCTCAGGAAAAGAGCGTTTAAATACACGGTGTGAAGAAATCTTCTCTATTCAGACGTCAGCGCTGGCAAAACGGCTAGAGCATACAGGAGCTGAAAACGTTGTGCTGGGGCTTTCCGGGGGCCTGGACAGTACGTTGGCGCTGTTGGTGACAGAGAAGGCTTTTGCCCGTCTCGGTCTGTCGAAGAGCGGTATACACTGCTTTACATTGCCCGGCTTCGGCACGAGTGAAAAAACACGCCAGAACGTTCAGCAGTTGTGTGAAGCAATGGGTCTGGAGCTTAAAGAAGTTGATATCACCGAGGCAAGCAGGGTGCAGTTACGTGACTTGCAGCATTCGGAAGATGCCCGGGACACGGTTTTTGAGAATGTCCAGGCCCGCCAACGGACCCAATTCCTGATGAATATGGCCAACAAAGTCGGGGGCCTCGTGGTTGGTACCGGGGATATGTCCGAGCTGGCGTTAGGGTGGTGCACGTATAACGCGGATCATATGTCCATGTACGGCGTAAATGCGGGAATTCCAAAGACGTTGGTACGGTTCGTGATTACGCACGTGGCCGAAACTTGGGCGGAAGCTGGAGTTGCCGATGCGTTGCGGGCGGTCTTGGAAACACCGATAACGCCGGAACTCCTTCCGCCCGACGAGGGAGGCGAGATCATCCAGAAGACCGAGGAGGTTATCGGGCCGTATGAGTTACATGATTTTTTCCTATATCACGTGGTTCGCCGCGGCTTTCCACCCGAGAAGACATATGCGTTGACGTGTGTTGCCTTCGGTGATCGTTACGGACAGGATGAAATAGCAAAGTGGCTGGAAGTGTTTTACCGTCGCTTCTTTTCGCAACAGTTCAAACGTTCCTGCATGCCGGATGGTCCGCAGGTGGGAAGTGTAGCGTTATCCCCGCGCGGAAACTGGCGCATGCCCAGTGACGCTGTCCCCGAGGAGTGGTTACGCCGCCTGCATGCGGTCAGCGGGCAACGGCCGGCTGAGGAAACAGACGCAATAAACTGACAGAGCATGTGCGTAGCGTTGGTCATAGATGCTGCAGCGGTAAAAAGTACGAACTGTTGAGGTGAAGTGAACGGCGAAAGTTAGGGTGAATGTACCTTCGGCTAACGCCGGCTGGATATGAAATGAGGAGGTATGAAATGTCCTCAGGAACATCGGGAAAAATCTCAGTAAAAAAACTGAAACAGAAAAAAGACAATAACGAGAAAATTGTGGCGGTGACGGCCTATGACGCCAGGATGGCGGAGTTGGCTGATCAGGCCGGTATGGATATACTTCTGGTGGGCGATTCGGTCGGAATGACAATGCTCGGGTATAAGACCACCGTACCTGTGACGCTTGAGCAGTCACTGCATCACACTGCCGCTGCTGCCAGAGGTGCAGAAAAGGCCATGGTGGTGGGTGATATGCCCTTTCAGACGTACAACGTTACGCAGGAACGTGCGTTGCTGAATGCCGGGCGCTACCTCCAGGAAGCCGGGGCGGACGCGGTGAAGATCGAAGGCGGCAGTGAAATATGCGGCACCGTGCAGCGTCTTGTGGAAGTGGGCGTACCCGTTATGGGGCACATCGGGCTTCTGCCCCAGAGCGTTAAGACGGAAGGAGGCTATAAAATAAAGAGACAGGAGCACACGGACAAA
>CAJXKU010000249.1 GCA_913055945.1 uncultured Lentisphaerota bacterium
CGCTTCGGGGGGTGTGCCAGTGAGTCGGTGTATCGGTGAGTCGGTGTGGCGGCGTAGCGGTTCGTCGGTTCGTCAGTAAAACGGTTCCCTGTGACTGACGTGTCATCCTTCAGTCCTGTGGTCCTGTGGTCCTGTGGTCCTGTGGTCCTGTGGTCCTGTAGTCCTATCGTTCCTGGTTCTTACGAAGCCATATTTTTCGTGCCTTTTTGTGACTTTTTGTGGCTATACATGAGCAAACTCACCCGCGCCCGCTTTGGGGCGCGTATTTGTTGTGGCGTCCCCGATTCCACGGGCTCGCGCCCGTGGCTACCCACCTGGACCGCTTTGCGGTCCGCTTCGGGCCGGCTGTCGGTAGAGGCCGCTTTCGGTGAAACACGGCCTACGTCAGATACAAAAGGGCGCGGCCGGTTCCGACGTTCAAGAGGTCGGGAGGACCTACTTCGGGTAGTTGAAGAGATCTCTTCAATCCTGAAGAATACGTCCTGACAAAAAGGAGCCTGACATTACAATTGAAAGCGAAACGGGAGCTGCACCCGAGGCTTTCAAGGCTTCGGTGAGGCCAAAGCGCTGCACGGATCGCAGCGCGGTGCGCTGCATGCAATACCAAAGCGGCGCACGGAGCGCGCCGTACTCCGAAAGATCGGCCCCGACACTTAATAACGGGATCTTGCGACTTCGTCGATCAATTGTAAATCTATGTCTGGAGGATGGCAGGAATCTGCGGCATCCGGACAGCGGGCAAAGAGGCGGAAAGCAGGTAAGTCACAAATTGCAGGCTCCCAGCGAGGCGAGCGTACTGCAGGCGGACGTTAAGGGGGTTACGCCTTCCCGCGGAGTCTTTGCAGCTCCTTGCCGGGCTCATGGCTTTGCATCAGTGCTTCGCCTATGAGAAAAGCGTCCGCACCCGCATGTGAGAGTTCTGCAATGTCGCGGTGGGAGAAAATGCCGCTTTCGGCCACTTTGATGCACTCCTCCGGTACGTGTTTGAGAAGTGTCAGCGTGTGCTGGAGGCTTGTCTGGAAATTTTCCAGATTGCGGCTGTTTATACCGAGGACGGGAGCTTCTGCAGATTGTGTTTTTTCCAGTTCTTCTTCAGTGTGGACTTCCAGGAGTACGCTCAGTCCGCACGAGGATGCGGTGGAGCAGAGTGAAGCTATGTCTTCGGCCGAAAGGATGGCTGCGATTAAAAGTACCGCTGAGGCGCCCCATCGCCGCGCCTGGTAGATCTGGTAGGGCTCCACGATGAAATCTTTACAAAGCAGGGGAATCGATACGTTTTCTGCCGCTCGTTCTAAAAATTCCGGTGCACCGTCGAAGTAGTGGGGTTCGGTAAGGATGGAAAGGGCGGCTGCTCCGTGTGCTTCCAGTTCGGTGGCCAAAGCGGCGGCGTCCAGTTCGCTGCGAATAACCCCCCTGGAAGGAGAAGCGCGCTTGATTTCCGCGATGACGGCCGGCGATTCGTTCGGCGACGTCAGTGCGTGGGCAAAATCTTTTGGGCGGGGCGTTTGTAGAGCCTCCTCTCGGAGTTGTTCTTCAGGCAGTTCGGCGCGGTTTTGATGTATATCGCGCCTTCTTTGACTCACAATTTCGCCGAGGATGTTCATAGCATTTTTCCTGTTCCCGAAGGTTCTCCAGTTATGAATTCCATAACCCTGCACCCTAGTATGTTATGTAAAAGGCTCGTGCATCTTAGAAACGTGGACCCTGTAATACTATATGCCTTCCGTTGCCGCGAGGGAAATGATGAACCAGCTGATTGCCGTGATAGACTCACCACCATGTGTGCCGTTTCGGCGACAATTTACGTTTGGCCGCCTTACAGAATCTCCCCCAGCTGTCTTAATCCTTCCACGGGGTCCCGGCCCAGATTTATGCGCAACACGGGCTGCCCGTTTTCTTTCAGGGCAAAGTAATCACCGCTCGCCTGCGCATGCACGAGTTTTTGGAACGTGTAGTCTTTCTGAGGTACCTGTACTGACTTTTCAGGGGTATCGATAAGCTGCAGGAAGAAGGCATTTTTGGGGCCGCCTTTATGTAATTGTCCTGTGGAATGAAGAAAACGTGGCCCGTATCCCAGAGTTGTGGCAGTGCGGGTGCGCTCGTGCAGGGACGTACGGAGTTGTTGCAGTCTCTGGGTGACTTCGGTCGAAGGAGCCGTATAGGCCTGGAGTCCGATATAGGCGTTGTCGCCCAGCGCAGAGAGGTGCTTTTGCAACGCTTCCCGTACTTGGTCAAGGTTGTGAACAGAGTACGTCTCGCCTTCGTCTTTGTCAGTGTCATCGCTGTCCTGCATAGCCTGCTTTGCCAGCTTCTTGGCCAATTCGACATCAGGCTGATTAAACGGGTGGATGCCGAGAGTCGCAGAGGCTGTTGCGATTGCGAATTCCCAGCGGAACATCTCCTGGCCCAGGCAGTATCTGTCAGGCAGTTGGAAACGAAGCACCGGATGGCCGGCATTTTCCAAAGAGCTGAGTTTGCCATTGACCTCAGGGTCCTGTTCGCTTGCTGTTTCTATGTGTACAAACACGCGGTCTCTCTGGTAGCAGTCCGGAGAACTCAACGGCTCGCCTACGACCGGAATAATGCCTGTACCTTCTTTTCCCGTGCTTTCGGCGACCAGTTGTTCCACCCAATCCGGGAAGGCGGCTAATGCCGGGGAAGTGGTGAATGTCAGTTTGTTCCGCCCAGCCAGAGCAAGTTCGCCGAGAGCGGCACCGAGTTCAAGTGCCTCGTTGTTACCTGCGTTTTCGGCGAGGGCGCGCTTCTCGCTGAAGGTCCGCGTGTATTCAAGGTATTTGTGAAGGTCCATCCCGATGAGAGCCGCCGGGACGAGACCGAAGACAGAAAGGGCGGAGTAACGTCCGCCGATATCGGGGGGAGCATTGAAGACGCGCCGAAAATTGAATTCGTGTGCGGTTTGTTCCAGGGATGTGCCCGGGTCCGTAACGGCCGCGAACTGATTGCCGGGGGCGTCTACAGTTTGTGCTAGAGCGTGCCAGAAATAATGCATGAATGAGATGGCTTCGATGGTTGTGCCGGACTTGCTTGAAACAAGAAAAAGCGTCTTGCTGAGATCGAGAGATTTTTCAATCTCGGTTACGGCAGCGGGGTGTGTGCTGTCCAGTACGTGCAGTTCGGGATAACCGGGGGCATTGCCGAACGTGCGCTGGTAAACCTCGGGCGCGAGGCTGCTGCCGCCCATGCCCATCAGTACCACCGCCTGCATGCCTTCGTTCTTGACTCCTTCCGCGAATTCGGCAAGGTCATCAAGTTGATCTTTCATGCCCTCGGGCAGATCCAGCCAGCCCAGACGGTCCACAAGTTCAGATTGGGGTTCTTGGAACCAGAACGTCGGGTCTTTCTGCCATACCCGTCTCGGCGCATCCTGTCGTTGCCACTTTTGTAGACGTTCGCGAATACGTTGTCCATAGCCCGCAAGGTGAAGGGTTTGGCCTGTGAGGTTCTGTTCCTGCATAAGATTGTTCTCCTGAAGTATCTGTCGATTGCGGTTGTCGTATGAGACTAACTGCGTTAAGCAAACTGCGTTTAGGAATTGCATTCAGCACGTCGAACTGCGTTTAGCATCTCGTGTACATCCAGGATGTATTTGTTAGGCTCAATGCAATTGCTGGACGCAGTCCCTCCACGCAGTGCCTCCATGCAATGGCTGCACGCAGTGCCTCGTATGAGACTCGCCGGGTAAAAATCCGGCTGAAGCCGGAACTACAAGCAACTGCCCTCCGGGATATCTGAAGGTTTGTAGTACCGCCTTTAGGCGGTCTGCTGAATTCTCAAAGGCGGCGAGTCTCATACCGGGGTAGCCGGTGGCTACACCGGCGGTCTCGCTCGTATGTATTAGTCGTTTTCGTAAAGCGTTATAACGTACAAAAGCTCTTGGTGATTCTCATCCTGTCTCTCCTGTGCGGCCCGTCGGGCAGGGGACGAAAAACTGCACGTTGTCAACGCCGGATGCGATAATGATGGCGATGAAACATACCGAAATAAAGGCTCATATTGGGCTTAACTGCGGCTGCCATAACCTTTCTTCTTCAGAAATTCGGCCAGAGCCATATCGTCAGTTTTGATCTGATCCACAAACCAGCTGACAAGAAGTTGGCGTAGATCTTCAATGATTTTTGCTAAGTTGGAAGTGTTTGCAAAGTCCTCCATGAAACCGTCAATTGAGCTCTTGAATGTATCGTGCTTGGCGCGATGATGATCGAGACCGGGATAACCTTCGTTTTCCATGAATCTTTCTTCTGTATCAAAATTGTCCTGAGCATATTCCTGGATGTTGTTCAGTATCCCCAGGACCTTGTCAGGGATAACTTCTGCCCGTTCGTACATATCGAATAGATATTCCACGGCATCAAAATACTGATCATGCTGACGATCGATGACAGGGATGGCGGTTCTCACTGGCTTGCGATCGAATCTCATAAAACCTCCCCGTGGGTATGTATGTTTTCGTTTATGCGTGGCTTTTCATGTTTGCTCGATCATGACGGATCTGCTGTTGACATGATCAGTTGTTCAGAGCTCCCGATATTCTTATCTTGAGATGCCAGCCCAAGCCTGATTGGACGAGAAGCCGATCTGCATTTGGTAAAATATACATTGTAACCTTTGGTAAGAAAAATGTTGTGCTTGAAGATTCTCAAGTTATTGCGGATTCTCACTTTTTGTTACGCGGGAAAGGGCTCCATGTCTATACCAGCGGGCCAGGGTGGACGTGGAAATGCCGAGGTAATATCCGGCAATGATAAGTTGATTGAGCAGCATCGTTTTCAGTGCTCCGTGACGTTCCCACCGGCGGGCACTGGTCGTGATCGGTACAGGCAGGAGCAGGAGAGGGGTGTGCCTGCGCACCAGGGTTCTGATTAGGGTGAAGTCTTCCAGGATGGGAACATCCGGGAATCCGCCTGCTTGGCGGAAGAGGTCTTTTGTCATAAACAGGCCCTGATCGCCGTACGGGACAAGGCCGTTGCCCACCCCGAATACACCGGCGACCTCAACTAAATTCTTACCGCGGGAACGGAGAGCCATGAGCCGGGACGCCGAGTACTGGATCGACAAGCTGGGCCTGAGCGGCCATCCGGAGGGCGGTTACTTCTGCGAGACCTATCGCTCGGCCGAAACGGTGGGCG
>CAJXKU010000250.1 GCA_913055945.1 uncultured Lentisphaerota bacterium
TGAGACTTCGTCAATATTGAATCTTGAATTCCGAATTCTATATTACATGTTTTTACAGTTGCAACGCCGTTTTAGTTTGCATATTGCCTTTAGAGAATTGCGAAACAGGCAAAGAGCTTGTCCTTGAACCACAATCCAGAGAAGTTTAAGCACAAAATAGGAATATGGTTCGGGACAAAGTTTGGGATTTTGGTTAAATTGCTACATTTCGCAAGAGCCTTTATTGCATTAGAAAGGAGACAACGGTTATGGCGAATAAGTGTACTGAAATAAATCGCTGCAATCAACGCGGTGGACGAATGCTGTCGATTGTCGATTTACTGGAAGCGGAATCGTTGCCGGAAGAGATTGCCGTTTACCTGATGGCTGCTGTAAATCAGAAAGAAGCGTCTTTCATGGTCGGCGCCAATCCCGGTGGAGCGGGAAAAACGACTGTTATGGGTGCGTTGCTCAATTTAGTGCCATCATCATATCAACTGTTGCCGGCCGACAGTTTAAAAACGCTGGAAGAGGGTAGGGAAAACCACGACGAGACACCGAAATGCTGGATATGTCACGAAATCAGCCGCGGTCCGTATTATGCGTATCTCTGGGGGAGAGAAGCACGAGCTTTCTTTGAAATGGCTGATTATGGACATCTTCTGGCAACCAATCTCCACGCCGATACGTACGAGCAGGCATACGAGCAGATATGTCAGGACAATGGCGTACCGGAGCGTCATTTTTCACGTATGCATTTACAGCTTTATCTAAAGCTTGAAAGTCAAGGTCTGGGACGTGTCGCCAGGAAGATTAATACTGTCTATGAAAGTACAGGTGATTCAGAACATAAGCTTATATATGATGGCGATGGTTTGTACTTTCCTCATCCTGCCGAAGTGTCGCAACTTGTTTCAGAAAGCGAGTTTAAGCAAGCGTACAAGCAACTCCACGAGATGCGGCAAAGGGGTCTTAAAGACATCAAGGATATCCACGATTTCTTCCTGTAACTTTTAGAGGCAACGTCTATCTTTTCTGTTTATTACTGTGTTTTCTTTACCTGGACGCCTTTCTGCTGCTGGCGGCGCATCCGGTCGTATTGTTTGAATTGCCCCTGTTGCATCTCCTGATTCTGCTGTCGCAGATTTTTCCGGAAATCGGGACTTTGTTTTTCTGCTTGTTTCTGTTGTGCCCTCTGCTGTGTCTTCTGCCCCTGTCCGAAAGCAAACTCTGTCCCACGACCACGTTGCTGTAGGTCTTTATCACCTCGGAAGAAGGCGTACTTTTTCTTATCGGCGCGGGCAATGACCGTTACCTCTCCCCGGATGTTTTTCGCAACAAAGATGCCGCGTAAGTCGGTTTCGCCGCTCCGGAATTCGTTGTTTCGGCTTCCGATAGCTTTAACATGGACTTCCGGTATATAGCTGTCGTCAACCGCATTCAGGACGTTTGCTCGGACACGCCCGCTGGTTATATTCTCTTGAACTTCGATCTTTAAGGGTGTCACCAGTACCAGACCGCTGCAGAAGAGATCGTCGCCGCGGCAGATGATCAGATAGGCGCCTTCATCCTCGAGTTTCAGGGGCACGTCTGTTGTCTGTTCACTGAACTGTTTGTCACCGGGAATATCTATTTCTTTTTCGGTAAGCGGGTCGATTCCTGCAAGCTGTAAGTCAGTTATGTTTGACAGACTCTTTTCCCGCAGATAGAGCTTCATAAGATCGACGCGATAGACCTGATACTCGGCTTCCTCAATATTGCGATGCGAGAGTTCTAATTCAACCTCATCTCCCGGTCGGAAAATATTTATCTCCGGCAGCGAAATATTCTGTTGCCGGAAGTAATCAATAGATTGTTCAGCATCCGCGTATTGGTCGGCAACTTTCTCATACCATTTGATGGCTTCGGCAGGTTTTTTCTGGGCGTGATATATCTGAGCGACGATATAACGGGCGTAATCACGATCCTTGCTCTCGCCTTCGGCCACAGTTTTTGCCGCTTGCAAGGCCTCTTTATAATTATTTTTCCAGAAGTAGGCGAGCGCAGTTATATAGCGGAAACTGCTCTGGAACTTGCTTTCCGGGAACCTTGTTTCGTATTGCCGGCAACGCTGGATGACGGCATCGTACTGTTTGAGGTCAAGCAGGGCATTTGCCATGCTGAATGCCGCATTATCGGCGAGTGGGGCCTTCGGATAAAGGGTCAGGAATCTTTGCAGCAGGTTTCCCGCCTGTGTCAGCATCTCGGCTTCTGTATCCGGATATTCCGTATCGGTGTCGGATTTACCTCCCTCAGTTGCGAAACGATTTTGTGCCTCGCGTGCCTTTTCTGCAAGTTCCGGTGCTTCTGAAGCCTTTTGATAAAGGTTCTGGCTGAGGGAGAAATAGGCGTTCGTTATTTTCGACGTGTCTGGATATTCGCGCCACAGACGTTCCTGGTAGTCAACGGAACGGAAAAACTGGCCCTGGTCTTCAAGCACCGCGCTGACATTTGAATCCTTGACGAAGCTTGCATCGGCGGTCGCCTGATAGATGAGGTATGCACGTTCGTATTCGCCGATGTCCCGGTATGCTTTGCCCGCTGTCAGGATTTTATCAAACGGGATTTCCAGGTCCGGATATTGTTCCCGAAGAACTTCATAGGCATTGACGAGCTTTTTCGCATCGTAGAACCCTTCTGAAGTGTAAATCCACAACAGCATCCGTGCCACCTCTCGTTCGTGAAAGTTTTTACCTTTCAGGTTCTTCTTAAAGATGTTTTCAAGGTACGGCAGGGCTTCCTTGTAAACACCGTCCTCGAAATAAAGCTTGCCGAGCTTGAAGCGTTCGTGGTCATTCATTTCGTAAGGGTCTTCGGATTCTTCACCGGGGGCCAGTACAGTGATCTCAGACTGTTCACCAACCCGCATCTCCTGCGGATGCACAAGGTCGCGTATTATTGTAGGCAGAACGCGGTATTCGCCGGTCGTATAGCCGACCAGTTCATATTCAAAATCGTCCACATACTGACCGGGAGGATAAAAAAGCAGCAGTTTATCATCCTTTACTTCGTGGTGTGTGGCGCGTCTGTCTTCTAACGATCCTTCGACGAAACGCATCCCTGCAGGGATCGGTTCTTCAATGACCATGTAACGATTTTGTCTGCCGCCGTCAATGCGGACGCGGACACGTACGCGTTGCCCGACTTCGATATTCTTTACCGGTGATGAACTCTCGACACCGATGGAGCGTCCGCGATACGTGAGCGGTGTGTGTCGATATTCGCGATCATAGACATGCGGATCATGGCGCCAAGAATGTGGGTCTTTCAATTTTTTGGAGAAACCTTTCAGGGAGACATTGTAGCTGTACTGTCCGCGCCCTTTCATGTCGAAGCGTACGAGGTTTTTGCCTTTCTGTATTGTGTTTCGCGGAATCGGGAAGGTGACAGTACGGATGGTCTGCTCGCTGTTCAGTTCGCGGATATTCTCACCGTTCACCTGGACTGTCAACCGATAATCGTTCTCGATATATTGGATTTTGCCGTAGTATGCGGCGATTGCGGAAACAGCCGGACCGCGCGCTTTGCCGAAGCCGTATATCCCCCGCTTCTGCAAGAGATAGTTGATACACTGCTCGACCAGCGGTAAATCGGGCCGCAAGCGGATGAATGCGAGTGTAGCCAGAGCCGTGGTTTCGACATCATTACGCATCCAGGGATGATCGCTTTTTGACTGCCAGTGGGCGTGTTTTTTGCCGTCCTGGGCTGTAACGTTCACTTTCTCCTCCAGAATATCGAGTAAGTCGCCGGCCATCGGCGCACGGTCAACATTTGTGAAGGCCAGAGCGGTGTGGGCGAGTGCGGGCGCAGTGAGGCTGTTGCGTTGACGATGCAGACGGTTGAGGGAGGCGAACTCCGCAGCGTCAGTCGTAGATAGGGCGTGCAGAACTGCCGCTTTGCCGTCTGTATCTGTGGTGTCCAGCTTACGGAAAACATTCTTCAGGTATTTTTCCGCATTTTCGATAACTTCTTCATCAATACCGAGACCATGTTTCCGGGCTTTGATGAGTGCGCGGAAGTTTAAAGCGCTTATCAACGCACGATCCGCTTTGCTGTGTCCTTTATGCCAGGACCAGTGGTTGCCATTTTCCTGTGAAACAATCAGCGTGTTGATGAGTGCCCGTGCGCGATCAGTCACTTGGGAGACATCTGCTCTGGATAGATCGACCTGTTCGGCATATTCCATTGCGGCGACCGCTGCAATGAGGTTGCTCCCGGGGAGGTGAATTTTCCCCGGGGGCGGTGGTATGATGCACGACCTGTTTTCGTTACCATTCAACGGCCGCGGACGGTTGTCCAGTGCCATTTCTATGATCGAGCGTTTAACTTCCGGGCCGACTGAGACACTCATCCAGCGCGACCGATAGGGGCGGTCATCGGGCAGAGCAACCGTTGCCGACGCACTGTTATCGGCGATACCGCCTGCGGAATCCGCGTATTCCAGCCCCCAGGGTTGTACCTGTACCACTCGTTCTAAAATATCCGTGTAATCACCGGCTTCTATTTTGACCCGTAGTTTCAGTGCTTCTGTGGCGGGGATATCGAAAGAACTGAAAAGAGCTTCCAGACTGCTTTCCTCAGAGATGTCAACTGTCTTTTTCCGTTCAGCGATTTTTCTATTGAAGTCTTCGCCGTCATATATTTCAAGTGTAAGATCCCCGTTGCCGTTGTAATCGGTAAGGTTATGAACGTTAGAAATGATTTCTACCGAATCGCCTTCCTGGAAGAAACCGGGGGTTTTAAGATTGACGAAAAGCTTCTTCCTGGTGACAACATCAGTTGTGCCCTCCCCCACCAGCGTATCTACAGTGCAGCCGCGGGAGGTTAGGCGCCACTCTGATGTTTTTTCCGGCATTTCGAGTTCTACGGTTGCTTCCCCCTTATCATCAGTAACGATTGCCCCTAGCCAACGCCCGGCTTCCGGTATTTCCTGCCGGGCCTGGTCTTTCGCTTTTTTGCCTTCGCCCCTGGCTCTACGTGTGCTTGCTACATCTGAAGCTCCCATCTCTGCCTGCTCCATTTGTGGGGCTTGGGATGCTCGGCCTGCTGCTTTTTGCTTCATTTCCGTCGAGTCAGCCTCTTTTTGTGCAAGATC
>CAJXKU010000251.1 GCA_913055945.1 uncultured Lentisphaerota bacterium
CGCCGTAACGCCGGAAAAAATTGACATCGATATTTCGATACCTTGACCCGGCCCTTGGCAGCGCCCCCCCACTCATCCGGCTGTCGCTATCGAAATCGCTATCGAAATCGGAATGCCGGACGATTCGATCCCGATCCCGATCCCGATTGCGACTTCGCGAGAGAATCATAATGCGATAAAATTCTCCTACAAGTCGATCGCGCGGTTTCGGCTGGTCAGAGTTCATACTTCAGTATGCTTCGGATTCATGCAGTCGCTGTACCGAATATGTTTTCGGTAGCTTAAGCGTCATCTACACGGAAAGTGATAACGACCGACAGCTTTTTCTGTTCAGGGCCGTAAGGGGCGAACGCGGGAACAGCTGACAGCTTTTTCAGGAGTTGTATTACACTTCGGTCGAGAGCCTTGTTTCCGCTTCGGTCCTGCAGGTTGCTGGCCAGCACCGCGCCGTCTCTGGCTATCGAGAGCCGTACGTCCACACCGTCCTGCCCGGAGGAAAGACGTGCCTGTGCGGGAGGATTCCACTTGCGGTACAAGTAGTTGTGGAGCTCGCTGTAGTACTGGTCGAGGTCTGAGTCCGAAGCGCGGCCCGTGTCTGCGGATTGTACCGAAACGTTCTGGTTAAGCTTCTTCAATCGTTTAACAAGTTTCTGAGTAGCGTTCTGGACTGTGGATGCTTGGCCGGAACTCCGGGAAGAAGGTTTGTCCGGCCGGCTGACTCCCTGTTTACGGATATCCTCGGGACTTCGGGCTTTCCACGCAGGTTCTTCCTTCTGGCCGGAGTTTACGGACTCATCAGTCGCAGGGGAAGCGTTCGGGGGTTTTTCAGCGGAGGAAGTATTTTGGTCCTTGGATTTCTGACGCTGATCAATGTTTTTCTCAATAGCCGAGGGTGCGGCAAGCTGTATCCCTACCGGTTTGCGCGAGGTCATCGGCTTCCGCTCTTTGTCGTTCCATCCCAGCACGATGACGAGAACAACAGCATGGAGGAGCAGGATAAACAGCCGTAGAGCGTTTTTTCTGAAAAAGCCGGTCATATTTGAGCAACCACCTGCGCAGTTCAGGATCAAGTTTCTTCCGGGGGTACGGTGACGAGCGCCACGTCGTTTATGCCGCCGGATCGCACCGCACGCAGGACGCGCACAACCTCTCCGTACGAACGTCCTTTGTCGCCGCGGAGTAAGACGTTGCTCGCGGGGTTCTTTTGTTTAAAACGCTGCACAATTTCCTGCAGCTTTTCCAGACTCACTTGCCTGTCATGACAGATAATTTCTCCATTCTGTTTGATCGTCACCAGGAGTGTGCGCGGTGTTTTCTCGGCCACTTCGCCTTCGAGTGAAGGGGGCGTTACGTCTACCACGTATTCCAGCATCGGCGCCGTGATCATGAACACGATCAGCAGCAGGAAGGTCAGGTCCATGAGCGGCGTAATATTTATTGTGGTCCGGGTCTCCAGTCGTGTTGCGTGTGTTCGCCTCGGCATAGAACATCTTTCCCTTCAGCGATTGTTATCTTCTCGGCGGTCGCGAGTTTCCCCGGCGTGAAATAAACTCATACAGTCTTCCACGAAATCGTCCAGCTGATTGACCTGTTTCTTTACCGCATGGGCCAGCAGATTGTATCCGAAGGCGGCAGGTATCGCTACCACCAGTCCCACAACAGTGGTCAACAGCGCACCGCTTATGCCGGGGGCCATCGCCTGAATGTCCGGATTCCCAGCCTGTGCCATGGCGGTGAACGCGCGCATGACGCCCCAGACCGTTCCCAGCAGGCCCAGAAAAGGGCTGATCGTCACGGTGGTGCCCAGTAACTGTAGGCCTCTTTCCAGTCGATCCACCTGGTTGCTTACTTCCCGCTCCATGCGTCGCCGGATAACGACAGTGTCCAGTTGCGGCTCCGGATGTCCTCCGGTGCCAGCGTTGCCTTCACCCGGTCTCCGTACAGCTGAGCTCTGGTCTTCGTTCTGAGAACCGGCCTCTTTCTGCAGCCCGCATCGTGCTACGTGGGCCAATACAGATTCTGCCTGTTCAGCAATTGTCCGGAGGTCACGAATCGTATGTACGGTCGAAAACTTCTGGAGGAATTTGCGATTCCAGAATTTTATCCCCCACAGGGTAAGGGCTTTTTCCAGAATCGTCACCCATACATAGACTGACAGGCCGCACAGAAGAAAGACCACAAAGTGAACGAATGCATCACTGTGTTCAAAAGCGTAAGGAATGGTTGCGGTTGCAGGGGTCAACATAGCATTGGATCCGTTGAAGAGTTGTTAGCAGTATTCTGATAACGCGCATTCGGTGATGTTCCGCGCTTTTGTTAAACTACTGCCCATGGGAAGTTGTGCAAGTTGTGCAGAGCGAGAAAAACGTTCATTCCGCCCGTGTTTACTTTCGCGGTGGTTGATGCTTAAAAGGGACACTACGCCGTGGTACGCTGTTCCAGCAGGGAGCAGAAATCCTCCAGGTACAGCGTCTCTATCCCGGCAATCCGAGAGGCGCGTTGTTGTATGTCTGCGGTGTTATATCCCCACGCTGCCAGATAACGATGCATGCCGTCAAGTTCCGGCGGATGCAGCGTACGTTCGAGGGTGGGTAGACGGTCTTCCACGAAATGCAGTGCATCAGCCTCGACGCCGTTATGCGACAAGAGCCGGGTCAGGGTTGTTTCTTTCGGTTCCCCTGATTCAAGCCCATAGAGGTTGTCCGGGGGTATTTTGACGCCCGCGTATTCCAGCAGTGCGTCGGCAAATTTTTCCTGTTTGGTCGTGAGAATGTATACACGGTCATGCGTAAGCGCACGCTGCAGTGCCTCGATGGTTCCGGGGTAAAATCGATGATGGGCGATCCAGTCGGAAAAGTTGTCCCGGATCCAGCGATCCCGCGTGGTGGCCAAGGCGTCCTTCAGTTCCGAAGCCGTGCGGCCTGTCTGCCGGATGCTTTCTTCCAGATACGAGTCCGGATTTTTTAACACATCCTCAACGGGGACTTCCTGGACGGCTAGACGCATAAGCGGAATCGCCTGATACCCCGTTTCCAATACCGGCCTGATGCGAAGGAAGCGGTCGACATACGCTTCAGGTGGTTGTTCCGGCGTCCAACGTTCACCCAACGCAGCACCCGCTCGCCAGGCGGTATGCGCTGTTTCGCGGGCACTGTCACAAAGTACACCGTCAAAATCCAGGGCGAAAATTCGAGAAGACATAAGCTCTTTATTCCTTGTTGTTCGTTGAGTTGAAGCATGTGCGTGTCAATCGATCGGTATGCTTTCTATATGCAGCCGTTACATGGGGTGTGGATCGGGTGTGTGATGTAGCGGTTGATATCCTGTTGGGTTCATGCTTTCTGTATTTTGACATAAAGATTGGGGACAGAAAAATGACGCGCGTTCAAAGTGATTTCTTTCCGAATTTCGGTTCGGTTACATTCGCCGTTGCTTCAGGCCGGGTACAGAGGTATACTATAGCCGGACGACAAGGCGACGCATGATTCCGCTCCGGCTTAACTGACTTGCACAAAAGTTAGAACAACGAATCGCCGTTCCTTCGAGGTGTCTATGGAGTCGCAGAAAAAAGAGCAGCTATTATGTAAAGATTCTGTTGCGGTGAAAACACTATTAAAAATAAGTGCGGCTTTTTTTACGAACATCGTTAATGGATTCATCCTGTTTTCGGCGCTGACGCCCTTAATTCGCCTTCTTCGGGCCGGATACATTGAAGGGGCCGGCGGGAGCGAGGTTCTGAAAGTCCTCGTTGGCGGCGTCGGGTTGTTTGTTGTTGCAATCGGATGTCTTGCTCTGTTTATGATCAGTGTGGAATACTATTGGTACGTTTCGGATCTTGCCGTGCTGCTGACTCGGTTCACGGCTTTCACGGGGGCAGAATTTCTGGCGGTGGCGCTGATTATCTTCTGTTATCAGGTGGTGTTCCCCTTTGAAATGCTGATTCTCGAATGGGTGGCGGCAGGGAGCAGTAGTTTTCTGGGCGCCAGCCTTGTGATATTTTCTCTCGTGCACAGAAGGAGACGGCCTTCTGGCAATCGGCGTTGATAGATGTTGTGTACAGATACCAAAGCCCGAGCAGATCAATGAGAAGAAGCGGAAATTCGTTTAATTGTTGCTGGATTGCAATCTGCACAGCGGTATGTATGTCCAGGACACGATAAATCGAGGATCCGTTGTCTAATGAATGGAGGGATGGCTCGTATCCGACAAGTAGGCATAAAGCGAAGCATTCTGCCCATCTTCCAGCTGCTCCTCTTGCTGGGCACGATGGCCCCATGTCTTTCAACTTCAGCTGATGCCGAGAAAGCACGGACCTGGCATGAAGAAACGTCTTCGGTAAGACTTCTCGCAGCGACTAGTGTGGCGAAGCCGCATCAGCTCTATGTGCCGGTGCCGGAAGAATGGCGGTTCGACGCGAATGCCGTAACAGTCTGCCTGCCTAACGGAACAAAGCTACGTTCCCGTCCTGTACGGTTGAACAGCGCATTACGGGGTGTTCAGGTCAAGTTACCGGATTGGCTTTTTACTTCTTCGGAAGATCATAGGGATGAGTACAAGCTTTTCCAAAGCTACAGCCTCCCTATAGAGGTTTACCTGTTTTCCAGGGGGCAAAAGCCCTCGGAACAGGTTGCGCGCATTTCAGATGAGGATCACGCGCCGGTGGCGTATTATCGGGAAAAACAGAACCTGGTGGGGCGGCCTTACACCGCGAATGGCCTTATTTCACTTCTCAGCGAAACAGGCAGTGTTCCTTTCCGGAAAGATCTGACGGGATTCGGGGAAATTTCCTCTCCTCGGCGGTATATATCCAGAAAAAAACGCCGAAAGAGGGTTCTTCGAATCCGCTGCTCTACGAAAATCGCAGTGGAGGGGGATATGCAGGGCGTGCGTTTCGGCGGCACGGCGACGGAGACGCCGTGGTTTCTGTTTGTAGACGGTGATTGTGTGGCACGATGGGTCTCTCCGCGACACTACGATATGAAGGGGAAAAGCCGCTCCGGCGATGCGAGCAGAAAACAACAGAAGTCGGATGGGAGTCATAAGCAAAAGGCTCTGGACATCCCGACGCAAGCGCCAGGTTCCGGGGGGAGCTCTACACTTA
>CAJXKU010000252.1 GCA_913055945.1 uncultured Lentisphaerota bacterium
TCAATGATCACCTCATCTGGATCTCCAAGAATGTCAAATTTCTCATTAAATGCAGCCACACTTCCGAAGAAAAGCGGACCATAGATCTCATAGTGTTTCACTCCTTTATCATCTACATATTTTCTCGCACGAATGCGTTTAGCATTGTCCCAGGCAAAAACCAGGGCCGAAATGATCACTCCCACAAGAACGGCCAGTGCTAAATTGTGAAGGAAGATGGTTACCAGGGTCACCAGTACCATTACCAGGACATCTGACTTTGGCATTCTGCGGAAGGTTCTTAAACTCGCCCACTCAAAGGTGCCTATGGCGACCATGATCATTACCCCTGTAAGGGCTGCCATTGGTAATAGTTCGATAATATCGGCCGCAAACACCGCATTTGACAAGCGTGAAAGGAAGGTGAGCGCAGAAACGTCGAACCCCGCAGTCGTGACAAGGAATGAGCCGAACATGCCTGCCACATTCGCCACCAGGGAAAGGACAGGTACCGCGAGTGCCAGGGCCAGGACCTTGGGGGCAATGACAAACTTTCCCGGATTCATGCCCATTACCCACATGGCGTTGATTTCATCCCGAACCTGCATGGTACCTATCTCGGCGGCGGTAGACGCGCCACTGCGCGCTGCCAGCACAATGGCGGCGAGGACCGGGGCAATTTCTCTTGCCAGGATCATACCGACCGTATCGGCAATTAAGCGGGTCTGCCCGTAATAACCGAGGACGTAAGCCCCATTGAGGGACAGCACGATACCGAAAAGGAAAGACGTCAAGGCCACCACCGGTACAGCATCAAAGCCGTTGCGCTTGGTTTCCTTCAACAGAATCTGATGCTTGAAACCTTTACCCGTAAGCGGCGCCCATAGAGACCAGTAGGCCGTGTCGTAACACAGCAATGCAACATTGATGACGCCGTCCCGGAAGCGAAACGCTTTATCACCGGCATTTTCCAGTAATCCTGCGGGGCATGCCTGCGTTGTCGGCGGGACGCTGCGCACAAGAGTGTCAAAGTCGTACAAGTTGAGTTGGGACGCCGCTTGATCAGGGGCATTTACGATTCGAAAAGATCCGCCGGCACTGATGACGGAACTCGCCAGATTCACAAGTGAAGCAGTCGCCTTCGCGTCAATGTGCTCCACTTGACTCATATCCGCCTTCCATGCCGCCGTGCGCGGAGCCCTTTCCAAAACCCTGCGAACCTCCGTATCCAGACGGTCGTCCAGGTATCCTCTCATAACCAGCTCAACACAATTTTCTGAATCTTTAATCCTCAGATCCATTTCGTACCCTGTCTTACAATTCTCCGCCAAAGCTCAGCATGCACAGGCTATACCGTGTTATTATAACACGATACTACTGTAAAGAGTGCGGATTTCCCGGGATTGTTGACGGCGCCTTTGCAGAAAATGCAATATACATGAAATTCGTCATTCCGATTGAGGAGAGAACGAAATAAGCGTTTAAAGTAAGCACCAGAACAGTCAGCCTTCAACGTAAACGGCAGAACTTATAGTAGAACGTCATCAGAATCCCTTAAAGTGTTGTGCTCTGGGCCTCGCTTTGCACGTACTGCAAGCAACGAACAGCTCATGGCATAATCCCGAAGAAGTGGTAATCTTTCAAGACCGCGTGCAAAAGGTAGATATTTGAAACGTTTAAGGAGTAGACTTCATGCCGGAGAAGAGTCAGAGCGAGGATGATGTAGCAGCAATCGAACAACTGGGAGAGAGCTACGCAGAACTTTTACGTGAATTGAACAAAGTGATATACGGTCAGACGGAAGTCATGGAGAAAATTCTGACCTGCATTCTTGCTCAGGGCCACGGCCTTCTGATGGGGGTTCCCGGTCTGGCAAAGACGTTGCTCGTGCGTTGTTTGAGTGACGTATTAAACCTGGATTACAGCCGGGTCCAGTTCACCCCTGACCTCATGCCGTCAGATATAACGGGCACGGATATCCTCCAGCAGGACCCGGAGACGAACGCCAGACGTTTTGAATTTGCAAAAGGTCCTGTTTTCGCCAATATTGTACTGGCTGACGAAATCAACCGCACGCCCCCGAAAACGCAGGCTGCGTTGCTGGAGGCCATGCAGGAGCACCACATCACCGTGCTCGGTCGCTGCTACAAACTGGACCCGCCCTTCTTTGTCCTTGCCACACAAAACCCTATAGAACAGGAAGGGACATATCCGTTGCCAGAAGCGCAACTCGACCGTTTCATGTTTTTTATACGTATCGATTACCCTGACCGTGAAGAAGAAAAAGCGATCGCCCAGCGCACCACGGGCGGGCAGAATGCAGATCTGGCCCCCGTCTTGAGTCGCGAAAATCTTCTGTATTACCAGGATCTTGTCAGACGCATTCCTGTACCGGAACATATTTACGATTATGCGGTCAATCTTGTCCGTCGCTCGCGTCCGGGTAAAGACGCACCTCAGTGGGTCAAAAGCTGGATTACGTGGGGTGCAGGCCCCAGGGCGGTACAATATCTTATTCTGGGAGCAAAAGCCAGAGCCGCGCTGCACGGCAGCTATATGGCGCGGGTGGATGATGTAGAGGCGCTGGCCCCTGAAGTGCTCAGCCACCGGATACAACTCAGCTTCCATGCCGAAAGTGAGGGAATGAGCAGCCTTGATGTGGTTCAGCGTCTCGTTGAGGAAGCAAAATCCGATTAGTCCCGCCCCTACGTCGGAATGTAAGTCCTTATGACTGGAAAAAACAAATGAGTGAAGAATCCGGCAGAGAATACCTTGATCCCTGGGCATTGACGAGGCTGTCCCGTCTTTCTGTTCGGGCCAGAGGGCCCGTTGAGGGTAGTTTCACGGGCATGCACAAGAGTCCGCACCGGGGCGCAAGCGTAGAGTTTTCCCAATATCGGGAGTATGTCGCCGGAGACGATATTTCCAATGTGGACTGGCGGGTATTTGCCAGGACCGACCGTTTTTATGTGAAGGAGTATGAGGCTGATACCAATCTGCGCGCTCACCTGGTGCTGGACTGCAGCGGGAGTATGGGATTTGAGGGAAGTGACGGGACGAAGCTGGCGTATGGCAAGAGTCTCGTGGCGCTTCTGGCTCAACTGCTCATCCGGCAGGGAGACGCTGCGGGGCTTCACTGCTATAACGAGAACCTGATCCAATACATTCCTCCTCGAACCAGTCCCGCCCATCTGCGCACGATCTTTGACACGCTGGATTGCCTTCACCCTTCAGGAAAAACGGCGACACCGGAAGTTCTGCACAGTCTCGCCGAGCAGATCCCGCGGCGAGCACTGGTTATAGTTGTGTCGGATTTCTTCGGCGGCGTGAACGAAATTCTTCATTGTTTCGAACATCTGGTTTTTCGTAAACATGACGTAGCTGCCTTCCATCTCCTTGATGACCAGGAAATCGAATTTGAGCTGGAGCGCCCGTGCCGTTTCATCGATATGGAGACGGGCGAATCCACCCTGACAGATCCCGCGCTGATCCGAGAAGAGTATCGGCGGTGCTTTGAGGAATACCTGACGTATTTCCGCGAGAAATGTCTGGAATATGGTGTGGATTATCGCAGGACTCCCCTGTCGCGCCACTACGAGGACGCGCTGTCCTCATTCTTGTTGGAAAGAATGCGTCGCAGAGGTGGATAGGTTGGATACATCAGCAGCAACGGTAAACAGCTTTTTTTCAGCAGTATGCGTATGAGAGATGCAGGGTGAAGGTCAATGAATTTTCTGCAACCTTTTTTCTTATGGCTTGTTCCGGCAGCGGCTATACCGATTCTCTTACACTTTCTGAACCGTCTACGCCATCGCCCGATTTACTGGGCAGCAACGCTTTTCCTCACGCGCGCAAAGCGCGAATCGCGGAAGCTGGTGAAATTGCGCCAGTTTATTATTATACTTTTGCGTGCTCTGGCCATCGCTTTTCTATTTTTCGCCCTGGCACGACCAGTGGTCGGGGGATGGACAGGACATTTCTTCGGCCGTACGCCTGAAAGCATCATGGTCCTGTTCGACCGTTCTGCAAGTATGGAGACTTCCGCAGCAGGCGCGGATCGGAACAAGCGCCAGGCCGGTGCACGGCATATCGCACGGTTGGCAGGGAATCTGGAAGAAAATCCGCGGCTGCTTCTCATGGAGTCACTGCACGACCGGGTTCAGGAACTGACAGATATCAGCGTATTAAAAAAAGAATCCTTCCTGCCGCCCTCCTACGCCGCCGCAGATATACCGCGTCTTGTGGAGAATGCAGTTGATCGGGTGAGTACAGGGAATTATGGAAGCACGGAGCTTTGGATTGTCTCTGATACCCAGCGCACGAGCTGGCAACCTGAAGCCGAGGCCTGGGATAAATTGAACGCGAAATTGAAAGCAACGAACAACGTCGCCGCCGTACGCTTGCTTGCGCTGGATGCGATTCCCGCCCGAAATACGGGGGTACAGATAAAAAAAGCCCGGGTGGTCGGAACGGGTGACAATTACCGCCTGACGCTTGTACTGCGCCTCAAAGTGAAAGGAGACCGCAAATTAGAAATGCCGGTTACAGCTCACGTCAACAATAAGAAACGGCGTTTCACAGTAAGCGCGGAACCAGGCAGCACGCTGATACGCAAGACGTTACCTATCAGTCAACAAAGAGCTGAAAAGGGCGGATGGGGATTCATCGCAACTCCCGCAGATAACCATCCCGCCGACGACCGCAGCTACTTCGCTTTCCGGGGGGAAGTGACGCGCATATGTACCGTATTCGCGGCGGATCACCACGCCGGGAAGATGCTTCGTCTGGCTGCGGATCCGGGCGGTGGAACGTCGAATATCCATTGCAGGTTATCTTCACCGGATTCACTCGAGGAAACGAAGCTCACAGACACATCTCTTGTGATTTGGCAAGGCAATCTGCCGGCACGACAGGGTGTAAAAAAACTTCGGAATTTCGTGCAAGGGGGTGGCAGTCTTGTCTTTTTCCCCCCGTTGCAGGAAAGCCTGCCCAGGGCCTTCGGTTCTGTTTTTTCGTGGGGAGTTATGCAGGAGCAGAGTAAAGACAAGGCTTATCAGGTGACTTCCTGGAGAAAAAGAAGGGGGGTATTCAGAAATACCGTCTCAGGACAACAGTTGCC
>CAJXKU010000253.1 GCA_913055945.1 uncultured Lentisphaerota bacterium
GATCGTGTTCAACCAGGGGATAATATCTGGGTGAATGCGGATCTGCTTATGACGCACGATGTATGCGGTCCCGGCACGTTCGGTATTTTCTACCGGGAATTCGGGGCAAACGCGTCGGTGTTTGATAAAAACAGGATTGTTCTCACGCCGGATCATTACATTTTTACTGAAGACGAGAAATGTCTTCGTAACATTGAAACCTGTCGGGAATTTGCGAAAGAGCAGGGGCTGCCGTATTTTTACGATCCGGCGGACAACACATATTCCGGCGTCTGCCACCTTACCCTCCCTCAAAAGGGACACTGCCGCCCGGGTGAGGTCCTGTTCGGAACAGACTCACACACATGTACGCACGGCGCGTTCGGCGAATTCGCCACGGGCATCGGAAACACAGATGCAGCTTTTGTCATGGGAACGGGCAAACTCCTGCTGAAAGTTCCGCGCACGTTGCGTATTGACATCAACGGCAAACTGCCGGACGGCGTTATGGCTAAAGACGTCATCCTGCAGATTATCGGAGACCTGGGCACCGACGGAGCAACCTATATGGCTATGGAATTCGCGGGTTCCACCGTAGCAGCTATGTCGATGGAGGAACGAATGACGCTGTGCAATATGGCCATCGAAGCCGGAGCCAAGAACGGAATCATACCTCCCGACGAAAAAACAGAAGCGTACGTGAAAGAACGCACGCAGGTCCCCTTCCACAGCTTACAGCCGGATGAGGATTCCGCAGCACACCAGTCCCTCCGTTACAATGCGGAAGATATGGAGCCAAAAGTGGCCCTGCCGCATTCTCCGGCCAACGTGGAAGCAGTCAGTTCATGTACAGATTATAAACTGACTCGGGCCTATATCGGCAGTTGCACAGGGGGCAAAATTACAGATTTTCTTGCGGCCGCTGAAATTCTGCAGGACCATAAAGTAACAATCCCAACGTTTCTTGTGCCCGCCACAGTGGAAATAGAACAAGCGTTGGATAGTGAGAAAATCGGTGGTAAAAGCCTTAGAGAAATTTTCAGAAACGCCGGATGTGAAGAGCCGGCACGCCCCTCTTGTGCCGCCTGTCTGGGTGGACCGCCGGATACCTACGGACGGTGCAGCGGCGAAGAGGTTTGCATCAGCACCACCAACCGCAATTTCATTGGCCGAATGGGCTCGAAACAATCTTCGGTAATCCTGGCGTCCCCCCGGACAGTCGCAGCCTCAGCAATAACAGGGTACCTGACTGACCCGCGAAATAATCCGGAAGGAATCTCTCCATGAGCAGTGTAAAAGGACAAATCTACGTTGTGTCGGACAATATCGACACTGATCAGATCATTCCAGCGCATTACCTGAATCTGGTGCCCACGATCCCCGAAGAGTACAAAAAGCTGGGCAGTTATGCACTAAGCGGACTGCCGGATGATTATCCGCCCTTCGTGCCGCCGGGAGAGATGGCCTCGCCGTATAGGATCATCGTCGCAGGAACGAACTTCGGTTGTGGCTCAAGCAGAGAACATGCGCCGGTCAGTCTCGGCGCCGCAGGTGCAAAAGCAGTAATCGCACAATCCTTCGCCCGCATATTCTTCCGGAATTGCGTCTCTACAGGCGAACTGTATCCGCTGGAAACCCCCGTCCGACTTTGCGAAGAATTACACACGGGCATGGAGGCTGAGCTTGATCTCAACGAGTATCATCTCACAGTTACCACCACGGGCAGGAACTACCAGTTGTCTGACCTGGGCGATGTCAAAGAGGTCGTCGACCACGGTGGCCTTTTTCAATATGCCAGAGACATGAATATGATTGCCTCTTCTGAAGGACAGTGACCCCCTGCCAGATGACCTCCGCCCGGTGCTAAGAGCCTCAGCAACGCCAGTCAGTCCGAATCCACCATACTGAGCAACCTAGTGTGGTGTATTCCAAATGCGTTTACAGAATGTGGCGCTATTTTACTAATGCGGCGGGTAGCTAGTGTCATAATAGGAGCGGGAAAGGCATAATAAAATCCGTAGTCAGATACATTCTTCTGATTGGAAAGATTCTGCTCAATGTCGATAATCCCTTCTCAATTACGTAAAGGTCTCGGCTTAGCCCATGTATTTACAATTGCGGCCGGGGCGATGATTGGCTCCGGATTGTTCATCCTTCCGGGGATAGCGCATGCTATGGCCGGACCCGGCGTCGTGTGGTCATACGTGCTGGCAGGCCTGCTGGCTACGACGGGGGTATTGAGCATGGCGGAACTGGTCACCGCCATGCCGAAAGCGGGGAGCGATTACTTCTACATCATGCGCGGTTTCGGGGCGGGGATGGGGTCTGTGGCAGGTGTCCTGAGCTGGTTTTCGCTGTCGCTGAAAAGCGCTTTCGCCGTAGTCGGTATGGCCACATTCATTAGGTTGATTGTAGAATTTCAAGGTTGGTTCATCGGCATTGTACTTACGGTTGTGTTTGTAATTTTAAACATTCTCGGCGTCCGCCAGGCGGCGCGAGCTCAAACCACCATTGTTTTTACCCTGTTTGGTCTCCTGATTCTGTATATTGTTGTAGGCTTGCCGCAGACGCGCTCAGACCTTCTCATACCTTTTGCTCCCTACGGGGTTGGGCAGATTTTCTCCACCGCCGGTTTTGTTTTTGTCGCGTACGGCGGTCTGTTAAAAGTTGCCAGTGTCGCTGAAGAGGTGCGCAACCCCGGCCGGATTATGCCGCTGGGGTTGACCTTGGCGCTTGTGTTTGTCACATTACTTTATGCGCTGACAGTTATGGTTACCAGTGGCGTTCTCGAAAAATCCGTTCTCGATGATTCAATGACGCCTATCTCGGCCGGCGGGCGGGCGATTATGGGCGAATTCGGTTTTTTTGCCATGAGCGTAGGGGCCGTCCTGGCCTTTGTCTCAACCGCCAACGCGGGGATCATGGCGGCCTCCCGCTATCTTCTGGCCCTGAGTCGCGACAACTTGCTGCCTTCCGCATTATCCAGGGTCAACGCCCGGTTTCAAACACCGCACATCGCGATTCTTGTCACCGGGGCACTTATTCTGCTCAGTCTACTGCTGGAGCTGAAAATACTGGTTGAGGCGGCATCCTGTGTTCTGATTTTGACCTATATGCTGTCATGCCTGGCCGTGGTGGTATTGCGTGAGAGCCGTCTAAGTAACTATCGCCCCCTTTTTCGCGTGCCACTGTACCCGTGGCTGCAGATCGGAGGACTTCTCGGTCTCGGGCTTGTTCTGTTTGAACTCGGCGTTGAAGCCTACCTGATAAGTGTAGCGCTGATATTAGTAGCGTTCCTGGTGTTCTGGTTTTATGGACGACCGGAAGTACGGCAGGAGAGCGCACTTTTGCATTTGATGGCCCGACTTACAGACAAGCAGCTTGTGAACGGTGCCCTGGAAGCGGAGTTCAAAGAAATCATCAGGGAGCGGGATGAAATTACGTGGGACCGCTTCGATCAACTGGTAGAGAAAGCTGTTGTGCTGGATATCAAAAAACCGATGGAACGGGACGAGTTTTTCAGGCTTGCGGCGGAGAAATTGGGGCCGCGGCTTGACTATGCCCCGGACGATCTCGCTGATGTGTTGAAACAGCGTGAAGAGGAAAGCAGCACACTGCTGTCCGACTCGTTGGCGGTGCCGCATGTGGTTGTGCAGGGTGAAGGCCGGTTCGAGATGCTGATTGCACGGGTTGCAGACGGGGTGAAATTTTCTGAACAGGCACCGGCAGTCAAGACAATCTTTGTCCTCGCGGCAAGTCGCGACGAACGGAATTTTCACCTGCGCGCGCTGGCCGCTATTGCGCAGGTCGTACAGAAGGAGGACTTTAACCAACGGTGGTTTGCCGCCCGAAATGAGCAGGGATTACGGGACGTCATTCTGTTGACCAACCGTAAGCGATCCTCATACTCGCCCTCCGCCCTGGATGGTTAAATACTCAGTTCTCAGGGAACCGCTGATCCTGTGAAGCTGTGAACTGTGAGCTGTGAGCTGTGAACTGTGAGCTGTGTTGTTGAGTTGTTCGTTGTTAAGGTGCTGTGTTGCACACTGCGCGAACCACTAATCCCGATCCTTGCGGAGCGAAGGTATCGGGACTGATCCTTAAATTTATCCCGATCCTTGGAAAGGCATCGGGACTAATCGTACATAGCGTCGAGGGACGGGGGACGGGGATATGGATCTTGGTTAATATTCCATGGCCTCGCACTGAGCGTCAATTATCCCCAGATGCGACAGTTCTGAGGTAAAATGGTCACACCGTTCAATACGCCACCGGATAGCTTGTCCCTAATCACAGTCATGCTTACCACAACAACTGAAGGCCATGAGCGCGGTAGTTGTCAAAGTCCGGATCACAGCTAATAAGTGTATGGTCCTCGCGAATGGCCTGCCAAGCAAGCAGACGGTCAAAAGGATCCTTATGAGGTTTTTGCGGCAGTTGGTAAAAAGATGCCGCTGTTGCAGCATCAACAGGTAAAATAGTAAATCCGGCATCCTCGGCAGCCTTTGGAAAAGCTTCAGGGGTGACCCCTTCCAGTTGCAGCTTACCGAGACCATACTTGAGTGATAATTCCCAGAACGTGACTTTGCTGACAAAGATATCCTGTTCAGGATCGAGCATAACATCACGCGCTGTGTTACTTAGGCATGCAGGTTCGAACATAGACCAAAGGAACGTATGACTATCAATGAGGAAGGACATTTTAAGCTCTCAAAATCCTCGGAGCCTTTCGGCTACTTTCCCAACAGTTCTTCATCACTAATGTCAAAGTCCGGGGTAATGCGGAAGGAACCTTTTTGCTCAAGGAGTCCGAGTTTGCGTTGTTGTTGATTCGCTATATAGGCATCATACGGCATAAGAACAGCGACGGGAATGTGTTTTCGTCCGTATTCCACAGCAATTGTCTCACCCCCCTTTACCGCTTGAAGCACTCGTGAAAAATGTGTTTTCAGTTCTCCAACGTGAAACCTCTTCATAAGGTAATTCCCCATGCTTAATTTTCTACTCATAATATAACGCTATATGACAACTTGTCAAAATATGAATTCAGGTTGTCGCACAAAATTACTGGCCGAGTAAACAACTCACACCCT
>CAJXKU010000254.1 GCA_913055945.1 uncultured Lentisphaerota bacterium
AGATGCCTCCGCGTCTCCACGATTCTTGTTTACAAATCCTTGACAGTCCTTAATCGTTAAACCTTCCGAAATGTTATTTGTATCCCAGGCTGCCTCCCCAAACGAGCCCTCGGCGGCCGTCCCGCAATTACTTACCACCAGTCCTTCAATCGTACTCTTCGGTTCATCAAATTTGAAGCCCGTTTGTATGGCTCCTGGCTCTTTCCCCGATGGAGATACGCCCTGATGAACCTTAACGTTTTCTATTGTGCAGTTATCCACCGAAGCAGCCCACGGCTTAACAAGAACCGCTGTACTAAAATTTCCGACAAGTACCACGTCCCGGATGATGGTGTCTTTTAAACCGCCAGTAATCTCTATACCTCGAGTACGATTCTCTTTAGAAGTCACCGCTCCCTCGATGTGAATGGAGCTGAAAACACACCGGGAGATATGTCCAAGTTTCAGAGCCGGTCCCTCGTTCCCGTATATTTGGGCACCATGAACTTGCACCGATGTCCGCCCGGAAGGAACGAATATTCCAGCTTCAGCATTATTCCCAACATTAGGATAAATGTGTCTGGCGGCAGGTGAGTTTGCATATAAGCCGACACCTCCATTCTTGTTAAACCGGCACCGCACTGTCATCATATCGTCAGCATTACCATTTTTGGATTCGAGAGTGAGCCCATTACCATGAGCATTTCGAAAACTGCAACCTACAAATCGTGTATTCCACATTCCATCGGCATAGAATGCATCTCCGGAACTGTTATTAGCCTTGTTCCCGTCAAATGTGATATTCTCGAAGTAGCAAGAGTAACTAGCTGAAGATCTTACAAGATGAGTGTTCGCGTTATCCTCAAGCTTGATTATTGATCCAGTATTGCCGACAGCTCTATTTTGCCCAACTATGGTAATGGAATTTTTGCCTTTCAGGTCTATACCGCTTCCTTTGTAAACGGCAGAATCGAGGATAATTTTAACGCCAGGTGCGTGATTGTCAATTATCTGCTGAATACCGGCATGACCGTCACCCGGATCGGGATGAAAAACCTCACCTTCAGTAGCTGTGGCCATTTGGAGAGTGACTAATGCTGACAAAATGATCGCTTGTAAATGTTTCATAAGACGAAATCCTTTTTTAATCTATAATTGGTGGTATTCCCAGAGTGGACCTGACTTTTTGTGTCCAGTTTTATCGCCTGGAAATCTTAATGTACCCTGTTTATCTGTAGCCAACTTTCCGCCGCGAAATTTGCTGACGAAGCAGAATTTGACTCATTTCGGATATTTATTCCTTGCCCAGATACAAGACCGCTGTTGTGCGCGGCGGAACTTTTATTGTGACGTTACCCTCCTCTGCACGATGCATTTTGCCGCTGACCAGATCTTTCGCTGACGCCACGGGCGCCTCCAGCTCATAGGTTTTCGTGTATGTGCTGTTCATCCCGAAAAGATAGTCGCCGTAGCGAACCTTGTTGAAGGCGGCAAAGCCCTTATGAATAGAGGGCGGCACCGCAGCCTTAGGTACTTCTTTAATCCGACCTCGTCCAGGGTCTTTGGAAGGTTCCCCGGATATCTCAACCTCCTTTCCTTGTCTGGTCTCATATCGGTTCGTATTCTTTACAAACGCGATTCTGTCAATGGTGGGGGTTGTGTAGTGAATGGATGCTCGTCGAGCCGGCCTGCGGGCTCCTTCAAGCAACCAGAAGCTGGCGAAAATCCGTCTTTCTCCGTGTTTCATGGCGACCACGCCCATGCCTTCGTCGGCAAAGACGAAATCAGGATGCTCATCCTCCATGGGCAGAGGCGTATTTACCGCAGGCATATCCATCACCCTGAGGATATAATCAACTCGGTCAGGGGATGTCGGCAACCCGCCTTCGGAAATTTGGTTGCGGTAGAGATAAAGTTGAGCTATTCTGATTGCACTCGGCTCTCCGAGTATGGCAGCATAGGCAAACTCTTTGGCAAGCGGAGGCTGGTTGCCGGGATATGTAGCTTTCCGAAAGCTGATCACTCTTTCACGGCGTAAAATCCGGTTTCCGTCATTATCAACGGCGGGAACGATAAGGTGATTTATCGCCCAGACCATGTTCTGCATTCGACGCTGAAATATTTTGTCTTCGAGAACGAATGGCGGCCACCCGCTATTATGATGGAGTTGAGGCCATCCATAGCCGGCATCATAGCCCCAGCGTTCCCGAAGAAGCCCCTTATCGGTGACCTCTGCAATCTTCCTGTCATCCAGCCCCAGGATTTCAATGACATGCCCGTAAATCTCTTCTTCCGGGATGGTGATCATTTCAGGGTCCAACCGCTTCAACGCCGCGTGCATCCAGCAAATACCTCTCCCAGTATAATAGGCCATGTTGCTGGTATAAGCATTGCCTCGCTCTTTCCACGCGAGTTGCAGGGCTTTTTCAAAAAACTGTGCATAAGCCCGGCGTCTGGGAATAGAGTCGCCATCAACGTCGATCGTCTCCTCCAGCGCCCCCGTTTCCTCGAGGTGCTCGTATACCCAGCACACCTTGGCTCCGGCCCCGCGTCCAACCGCGCCCCAGCGGCCCTTTTCAACTTGATTTTTCTTGACCATCGTGTCCACAGACTCGATCACCCCCTCCGCCGCGTGATCAAGGACCTCGCGGCTCTGGTAGAACTTCGACCATTCTTTATCATAAATTTGCGAAAGCGCGCGGACATCAGCATCCTCGGCGGGCTTCTCAAGCTCCTCTTTGATTCTCGCGTCCACTCCTTCTATCAACTTCTCCCGCAGGTCCGCATCGGCATACTCTTCCGGAACCAATCTGGGGGTTTTGCCTTCGACCGGCTCGCCCTGCGGCTCCTCCGGGGAGGGTTCGAAAAACGGGTTTGTGTGGGTATATATCCGGTAAACAGGACGGCTCGGCTTCGTCTGGTGCTCAGGGTCTCTGCCGTATTTGCCCCATCCCGGTCCGGCACCTCTCAAGCGTAATTCGATGTGCTCTTTTCCCGCCGTGCGAAACTCAGGGATTTTTTTGGTCGCATAGAAAAACCGTCCCGGGAAAGGGTCTGTATTCGGCCGACCGCCGCGCATCGTAGGATAAAGGGACCTTCTTCCCCCGTCAATCCGATCGTCGTTGTGGAATAAATAGAGCGCGGTATTCACGCCTCCGTCGCCCCAGAACTTGAAGGTGATATAATTTGTTTTCTCCGGATGCACTTTTACCCGGAAAGATATTTCCCCGCCGTAGCGTTCCGGCTGCGGTTTCGGCAGGATCCGTCTTGCTTTCTGGTCAAACGCCCCGGTGACTGCCTCGCTGTGCTCATACGAGACCTGGTGCGCTTCTTCACTCTCGGTCACTCCCAGATTGATTTCACTTAATACGGGTGTTCCGGAACCTTTATCGCCGCCGCTGCCGCCGATATCGGCGCGACCGGTTGCCGCGCATAATACTCCCGCCGCGATTAATCCCGTCACTGCTGTTGTCTTTATCTTTGTCTGCATTTTTCTTTTCTCCATAATTAGTATCTGATTACTGCTTACACCGGCAAATTGGCCGATTCCTTTCGCGATGTTTTTTATAAGTGAACTCTTATTTTAAGGCTTTTTCTTCAAAAAACACTTCTACTCTGTAAAACAAAATCCAAGCGTGCAACGGGGACGACTGAATACGTACTCGTGCGGCGGCAAGGTTTGTAATGCCCGCACCGCCTGTGGGCTATAAATACAGTATTGCACGACAATTGCTACTTTACTCCAGCGGATTGAGTTGCGTTTCAGGCCACGGGTCGGGATTGTATTGATCATAAACAGCAGACACGTTACGAACATGACCATCAACGTATACAACGTTATTAGTGCCTTTGCGAGGTAGTTCGGCAGGGTTCCATGGAGAGCGGAACGTCGGTTCATCCATATAAACTTCATCGTGTGCAATACCCTTTGAGTCACGCCAGTCACGCATGGGGGCTGCCCGAACCAGATTATAAGCGCCATAAACTTTTCCGCCGTCACTCATGAGCAAAGTCCGCGCAGGACTCTTTACCTCGCCGAGAGCGAAAGGACGGGCATATCCTTCACTATCCGGACCCAAGCGGCTGCTGCTCTTATCGATCACCCAAGCAGTACCGCCAACGACAGCGTTGTACCTGTAAGAGGCGTACTCATCCGATTCCCACCATTCCGCGTGCGACATTCTGTCCGGCGGTTCACCGGGTGCTTCATCCCAAGTCGACCTGGCGAGCACTGAAGGACAGGTTCGAACGGAGCTGTTGAGGTCGTATTCTTTCAGATAGTGCCAGACACCGGGAGTCCCTCCCCAAAGACTGTCAGGCATTCTTCTATAATCATCGCGGCAACGCTCGTAGCTCGGAGGGAATACACCGTGGTCACTGGCGTAAATGTGGTGTACCATGCCGAGTTGACGCAGATTGGAAGTACAACCTATCCGCCGGGCCGCTTCCCGGGCATTCTCCAGCGCTGGTAACAGCAGTGCCGCCAGAATGGCTATTATCGCAATGACAACAAGGAGTTCGATGAGTGTGAATTTTTTCTGAGGTTTCATGAGGTGATTCTCCGGATTCTCACAAAATAATTCCGCCTTTGCCATAGCGTTTCGCCCGGACCGATGTTAAGCAAAAATGATTTTTTCGTCACGTCGAATCAAGCACCGTTTAACTGAAAAAGTTTTTGGAAGAGAGGTGCGGGGAGAGACCTTTTCTCAAAAAGGTCACTCCCCGCTTTTTTTTGTACATTCACAGGCTGGAAGCCTGTGCTACCTTACGACCGCCGCCGGCGTTTCATCAGCAGCAGTCCGCCCAGAGCGAGAAGCGCCAGGCTGGAGGGCTCGGGGACGGCGGTTACTTCCATATAGCCGCTGCCGGTCTGATAGAAGTCGACACTCCAGATGTCAGTGTCGACACCGTCGGCAAAACTAAGAGGAACGTCGTCAATGGTCAGGTGCGTTGATCCGGCTTGAGTAAACAGATTATTGCCGGCGCCGTCAAGCAGTTCACCTCCCCATTCCATTACCTTCCAGGTGTCGTATTTCAAGAGCACTTCTTCAAGCCAGCCGACATCCAGCTCGGAGCCG
>CAJXKU010000255.1 GCA_913055945.1 uncultured Lentisphaerota bacterium
AATATGAAGCTAACCACTAATCCCGATCCTTGCAAAGGTATCGGGACTGATCTGCACTGATTGATGGTAATGTCCAATTCGGCGGTGGTGTGCCGGCATACCGGCGAATCGGTGTATCGGTTGACGAGAACTCACGCACATACCGCGATTTTGCACGCAACATAAAGTGAGCTCTGTATCCCTCAATCAGCCGCGCGGATATCAGACTACAGCAAAGAGATCCCCCTTCAGCCCCGATGGATTCGAAGATTGCATAATTTACTGCTATGGCACGCCATCGGAAAACACCGTCAAGTAGATGGATTCCGAGGTGAATATCTTGCCCTTATCTCGCAAGGGTATGGATCAAGAAACTTTAACGACTTTCCATCATCTGAAAAAGAGTCACAAAGACGTGGTGAGCGTCCAACCTTTCATCGCTTACCGAGTTGGGATCATGCTTTCATTGGAGTTGACAATATTGTTTTGGATAGTAACTTGCACAATTGGCTTCTTTTTGTTGGAGGTTTTACTTTTGTTCTGCGCTCATACTACGTTTTGGTGTTATTGAACCTCAGACATTTGGGGGCTTGTTAAGATCTCGCAACGCATCAGCAGAGGACAAGCGGAAGATGAGGATTTTATTATTTGATCCCGTAACCGGTTTAGCCGGAGACATGATCCTGGCAGCGCTGTTTGACCTGGGGGTCGACCCTAAACTTGTGGAAGAAAAACTCAACGCCACAGGCTTGGGAAATTTCCGTCTGAAGTTTCAACGCCGGAATGTCGACCAGGGCTTTCAATGCGGATTCTGCGAAGTGGAAGGTACCGGTGCAGCAGGCGGCGGCAATCAAACTTCAGGCCACCAACACCACGGTCATGGCTCCCTGAGCACGTACGATCAGATCAAGCAGCTTCTTGATCAAGCTGACCTGACCGATTGTACTCGGCAAAGGGCCATACAGATCTTCAGCCGCCTGGCGGATGCTGAAGCGCAGGTTCATGGATGCAGCAAAGAGGAAATCCATTTCCATGAAGTGGGTGCTGCTGATGCGATTGCTGATATTGTGGGTGCGTGTATTGCCATAGAGCTTCTTGAAATTGACCGCATTGAATGCACAGGATACAAAGTGGGCCAAGGGACAGTGTCTTGTCAACATGGCGTGATCCCTGTCCCCGCACCGGCAACCGAAAAGCTATTACAGCAACGCCCCGTTAGCTGCCTGGGTATCGAACAGGAGCTGACCACTCCCACCGGCGCCGCCGTTGTAACCACGCTTAGCCAGTATGACGGTCCTGCTCCATGCGGACAGCGCCGATTTGTCAAAAGCGGCATCGGCCATGGAAAAACGGAATTGGCAGAACGTCCCAATATACTCCGCGTCCGGCTTATGGAAGTCGACCCCGAAAGCCGGACTGAAGGCGAAGATGAAACTGAAGGGGTAGAGGTACTGGAAAGTGAAATCGACGACGAAACACCTGAAGTGCTGGCCAACCTCTGTGAACACATGTTGGCGGCCGGCGCACTGGATGCCCATCTCCTCCCGGCTACCATGAAAAAAGGACGGCCCGGCGTACGGGTCAGCGTTATTGCGGAATCAGGGGATGGAAAGAGATTAGCGGATATCATACTGCAGGAAACAAGTACGATTGGTGTACGCATTACCCAAGCCCGTCGACATATACTGAAACGCACGAGTACAACTGCACAAACGCCCTGGGGAGACGTACAGGCAAAGGCCGTCGAGCGTCCGCATGGCTGGGAGATCGTACCGGAATACGAATCCTGCGTACGAGTGGCTGAAGAAGAAGGAGTTCCCCTCCGGGATGTTATGAGTGCAGCCAGTGAACCCCCCGGTGCAAAAGCCCCCCGTCAACGCGACGGACGCAGGCAAACATATTAAGCAGGTACGGATTCTCGAGCACAGAGGAGTGATCGCATTTCTTACGCTGAATTTCAGTGAGATATAGAAACAACATCTTAACAGGCACAGTAGAAAACCAGCGAAAACGTTATTCGTTGTAGATGTGACGCGGTAAAAACATACGTGGAAAGAGGAGTTCAAACCTATGACAGACCAAACGAGATCAAATCCGGATGCCACCCCCACCACTGAAGGTGAACGCGAACAACGGGAAAGAGACTGTGATATGCAGAAGGAGCCTCCTCGGCAGACGCATGCTTCGGGGTCGGGAAAAGACAAGGCCGGTCATGAGCGGCCTCGCTCGCAGGGCAGCAGCCGCGGATGTTTGATTGCCGTACTGTGTGTTATCGGCGGAATCGGAGGCTTAGCCGTGCTGGTCGGTATCGTCCTGATATCACTTGTCTTCTCGACTGAATGGCTCCAGGACGGTGAAAACGGCAGGGAGTTTCGGGAGACAGTGGTCACCGACACGAAGAGCCGGCAGAAGATCGCCGTTGTAAATGTCAAAGGAATGATCGTGAGTCAGGATAAGTTGAAAGCCGCCTCATCCGGTACCATCAAGAAACAGTTGGAAAGGGCAAAAAAGGCGCCCAGGGTGGCCGCTGTAGTGCTCGACATGAATACCCCCGGCGGCGAAGTCACAGCGAGTGACGAGATTTACCGTGCTGTAAAACGGGTCCAGGCCGCGGGCAAACCAGTAATTACTTGTATGCACGGCATGGGCGCAAGCGGAGGATACCTTATCGCTGCGGGCTCGGAGCACATCGTGGCGAATCGCCTAACCCTGACCGGCAGCATAGGGGTTATAATGGGAACCTTGAACTACAGTGAGTTTCTTGATGAACACCACTTAAAAATGGAAATCTACAAGTCCGGCGAAATGAAAGATGCACTTAACGGAGCAAGAGACCGACGGCCTGAAGAGAAGAAGTACATCAACTCTTTAGTGGATAAAACCTTTAAAGAATTCGCCAGAATTGTGGCGGAAAACAGGGCTGACTATGAGGATTGGAAAGAAGTGAAGAACGCTGAGATCGGAGACGGTAGAGTTCTGCTGGGAGAGAATGCCAAAGACCTTGGCCTGGTTGACGAATGCGGATCATTCAGGGATGCCGTGGAGAAAGCTAGGGACCTCGGGAATGCGCCGAACGCAAACGTTGTCCGATATAAGCCCAAAGTGGGATTGACAGATTTCCTGTTCTCGGTGCGAAGTCAGATAGCTAACGGTGCACGTTCAATCCTGCCGCCCGAACAGCGGATGCTTGAGCCGGGACATCTGTACTATCTTCTTCCCACGGTGGTGGAGTAGACTTGGAACAGAAATGTCGGACAACCGGATAAAGCAGAAAGATGAACCATGAAAATGCTGGTTTTGTCCTACTCACGTACGGGAAATACGGCAAAAGTCGCCGCAGCGATAGCGGAAAAACTGCAGGCTGACCGGGAAGAAATCGAAGACCGTTGCGATCGCAGCGGAGCGAAAGGGTATCTGCGTTCAGCCAAGGATGCGCTTTTCAAAAAGAGTACCCATATCGCTGACCTCGACAAAAACCCTGCCGACTATGATACCATCGTGCTCGGTACACCGGTGTGGGGTTTTACGGTCGCACCTGCCGTCAGGACTTTCGTGGAAGAATATGGCGAGGTTCTGCAGAAACGCCGGGTCGCGTTCTTCTGCACAATGGGGAGCTCCGGTGCGCAGAAAACCTTTCGGGTATTGGGTGAACTGCTGGGGAAGCCCCCGATTGCGACGCTGGCGCTTTCCGAGCGGACGGTGCGGCGGGATAACGAACTTCAGGAACAGGTGGCCTCGTTCACGGCAAGTCTCCGGAAGGAAGGGGATGAAGGGCACGGCGATGATTGAATCAGCCGCCGCGCTTACCCCTCGGCGGATGTGACAGGGTCGTCATGCAGGAACAATAAAGCAACTGCAGCAAAACGCCACAACATGCACGCTGCTGTTTTTTGCGAATTTCTATATTTTTTCAAATGAGGTGAAGAGAATGGACAGAAAGATCACAGAAATCATTCATCATGGTTACGCGAAAAAGTTTTCAGAATCTATCCAAAGCAATGTGCTGATCGTAGGGGGCGGCCCATCGGGGCTCACGGCCGGATACCTGTTGCGGCAGGAAGGCCTCAAGGTTGTTATTATTGAGAAGAGATTGGCGCCGGGCGGCGGCATCTGGGGCGGCGGCATGGGTATGAATGAAGTCGTTGTTGAAGAAGATGTGCTCGACCTTTTAGATGAATTCGGCATCCGGTACACTGATGTCGGGGAGCAGCTGTACAGTGTGGATGCGGTGGAATTGGCGTCCGGGCTTACGTTTAAAGCTGTACAGAGCGGTGCAGTTCTGCTCAACAGAGTCGGCGCGGAAGATGTTTGTATTGCCGATGATCGAGTCAGCGGGGTAGTGATCAATCAGACGGACGTGATCGGCCGTCTGCCGGTTGATCCCGTCACCTTCACTGCTGACGCAGTGCTGGACGCTACGGGCCACGAGGCTGTGATATGCAGCGCCCTGAACCGCCGGAGAACTCTTTCGGGGGTAAAAGGCGGCGCACTCGTCGGAGAAGAGGGTATGGATGCCCGGAAAGCGGAAGAGTTCGTTGTGGAAAATACGGGTGAAATCTTTCCCGGTTTATGGATCTCAGGCATGGGCGTCTGCAGCGTATGGGGCGGCCCCCGCATGGGTCCCATTTTCGGGGGTATGCTTTCTTCGGGGAGAAAGGTTGCCGGCCAGATCGCTGCCTCGGTGAACGCAGCATAAACAACATTCGCCTCTGGGCATGATGCCAGTGTTCTGTATCGGAATTGCCTTGACGAAACGTTCGTTGATTATCGTTTCAACAAATCACATAAGTGCGGAAGCATAACTTACGAATTGGTGCGTAATCTGGTGGGCTGGTTTCAGTGTTCAGGTTGTCATCCGAAGTGAGTTATGTGGTGCGCGGCGTTATGTTGCGAAAAAACGGTTCATTAGTGCGCATTACGGTGAAATCTGTAGTTAAACAAGATGTCCACGCAACATAATGTTCGTACTCGTTGTCAGTGCAGAGCCTCAGTTTGCAATTGATCGACGAAGTCGATCTTTCGGAGTGCGGCGCGCTCCG
>CAJXKU010000256.1 GCA_913055945.1 uncultured Lentisphaerota bacterium
GTTCTTGATCGAAATCGAAATCGAAATCGCTATCGAAATCGGAATGCCGGACGATTCGAGCCCGATACCGATCCCGATTGCGACTTCGTGAGAGAATCATAATGCGATCAAATTCTCGCCGCCGGCCAACGTCCGGACAGTCCGAAGAAGAGACCAATCGCAGTTTGGCGGTAACGACACGCTCAATGCAATTGTCTCATACGATTTACCGCTCACGTTCTGTCGGAACCGAGGGGCATTCTCACAGCATGGGAGATATGGCCCTGAGGCCATAGATTGCGGCAGCTATCGCTCCCGCGACAAGGGGGGTTGCTATCCAGCCGAACAGGACACGAACAACCATTCCCCGATTAAGCAGAGCCAATCCTTTTACAAAAGCAATGCCGATAACCGCGCCGACGACCGCCTGTGAGGACGAAACAGGCACGCCCACCATAGCATAAACGTGTATCGTCGCAGCGCTTGACAACATCACCACCAGCGCACAGAATCCGTCCAGCGGAACAAGACCTCTGCCCACCGTACGCATCACGTTTTTGCTGTAGGTCAACACACCGAACGCAATAAATGCTCCGCCAATCAAGCAGGCCAGCGTGACACTGAGATCGAACGACTCGGCCTGATACAGCACCCCGCTTACGTTTCCCACGTTGTTAGCCCCCAGCGAATAAGCCGCATAGATGCCTAAAACAACGAGTCCGCGTCGGACCAGAGTGTCATACGTGAACAAGGTCATTTCAAAACGCGCAAAGACCATCGCCAGAAGATAATAAAAAATGACCGCAAACACTGCTGCTCCAATGGGCGTGCCCACCCAGCACGTCACCACTTTCACCAGAACCTGGCCGTTAACATCCGCTCCGGTTATCAAGCCCACACTGACGAGTCCTCCGATGACCGCCTGACTCGTAGAGACGGGGAGCTTCAACGTTGTTAAAACCAACACACTGAGCCCGGCCGCAAACATACTGATCACTGCCTGAACAGAAGTCTGCTCAACGACCGATCCCACAGTATGAACACCCCCTGCCCCTTGAGCTACGGCACCGATGGTCACAAAGGCGGCAGTCAGAACAGCAGCTGTACCCCACCTCAAGACCTGAGAGCTCACAGCTGCCCCGAACACGTTGGCAGCATCGTTTGCCCCCAAACCCCACCCCAGTACTACAGATGACGTTATTAACCACACTTGCAGGGGTCCTTCAACTTCTTCATGCTTTAGCGTGAAAAGGAGAGACAGCTTATACTAAAACAACCGCTTCACCGAACATACACCTACGCGGTCGGCAAAATTCTCCGCAAAATCAGAGATGGCTCCCACTTCCAGGAAAAGATCCCGCAGAATAATGCGCTGGAAATCCGTCAATTCATCCGTGCGAAACAGATCGTATATGAGTCTGCGTTCCAAGGAATCGGAACTGCTTTCCTCTTCTCCTATGCGCTGGATACGCTCGGACAATCCTTCCAGCGCCTGGATGAACGAACGCATCAGCAAAACGGTCTCCCGCACGGCCTCCACGTTGATCAGCGCCAGATTCTGAAAATCTTCCTGATACCGGGGAGGCAACGAAATATTCTCTGTGTACAGAATCTGGACAACACTTGCCATCCGATTGGGCAACCGATCCATCGCTTCCAGTAACCCCAGGACGTCTCCCCTTGATTGGGGAATCAATCCCTTCGCATACATCACCCGCTCAATGTCTCTCCGCCTGTCGTCTCCCTGGGACTCGAATTCCTGGATCTTATGAGCCCACGCCATAAATTCATCTGTAATGGTGATCTTTGTCAAATAATCCTCTATGCACTGCACAAAGTGATCCGAGCATTGCTCGATAAGAGAAAGGTAGTTCTCGATTTCTCCCTGTATATACTGCTGCTTCGGGGACTGCTTTAAAAAAGACAAAAAACCCATTCCGTGGCCTCCATGGTTCTGCCGAGTTATGATCCACCGTGCTCCCGCCAGGCGAAAATCCGACGCCCGAGCGTGCTCTTCGGCATTACAATTCAGCGTTTATGTGCAAAGCCTGCAGGGTCAGCTCGCATCGGGAGGAACCCAAACAAAACATTTCAGTAAAAAAATTCAATTATCTCACATCATCCCGAATCTGCAGAAATTCCGAGTGTTAATCTGGTCACTTAGCATGGTTCAATATGTGAAAGAAACTATAGTTCTTATATATATATTCTGGGTTGACTCCCTCATATGATGTGCCTGTGGTGAAAATTCGTTTGTATGGGTAATAAAAGACCACAATGGACCCAGCAATCCCTGAATAACCTTACCCTTAGAAAAGAAAATCTCGTATGAACATTATCTATCTCATCTCCGACACGTTCCGTTATGACAACCTGTTTCAAAGGGCTTCCATGCCCGTAAACACCCCGAATCTTGACGCCTTCAGCGAAAAGGCGGCGAGCGTTGAGAATGTTTACGCCTCCAGTTTCCCGACGATACCCCATCGGACGGATCTTACCACTGCCCGGACCGGGTGGCCATGGTATCCATGGCAGCCTCTGGCCAACAGCAGCAACAATCATACGCCCTCTCTCCTGAAGGCGCATAACTACGTATCGCAGTTGATCTGCGACTGCCCTCACCTTTTCAAAGCGGGCTTCCAGGGTGGCTTTGACGCCGCTTACCAACTGCGGGGACAGGAGGGAGATATGCCGTTTCTGCGGATGAATTATCCGATCAGAAAAACCGTTCCGCTGGAAAAAACGCGCCCTGAACCTGCCCCGTTCAAAGCGGATTGTCTCGCCGACCTGCATTCCTGGACAAATCGGCATTGGCGCTCAGAAAAAGATCGATTCGCCCGGCGCACGGCGGCAACCGCGGTAGAATGGCTGGAAGAGAACTACCTTTATGACCCCTTCTTCCTATGGGTCGATCTGTTCGATCCCCATGAACCGTGGGATCCGCCGGAATACATGGTCCGTAAATACGATCCGGACTACAACGGCACGCCCATGATCCATCCCAACTATGGACGGGCGGATGATTATACAGACGCGGAACTTACAAACCTGCGGGCCCACTACTGCGCCGAAGCTGAACTGGTGGACCGCGGTATCGGCCGCATGCTGGAAAAAATCGAAGACCTCGGGCTCGACCGGAATTCCGTCATCGTGTTTACATCTGATCACGGTATGAGTCTGGGCGAACACAACCGCACGGGCAAGACGAATATAAACCCGGGAGATGAGCGCAGCTGGCCGATCTACCCTGAAGTCGCTCACATACCGCTCATGATCGCAGCGCCAAACGTTAAGGGTGGGCACAGTATTCAGCATCTGGCTCTGCCGGAAGATATACTTCCTACCGTGGCAGAGCTGGCGGGACTGAACATTAAACCTCAGGACGCTGTGCACGGTGTCTCACTGGCCTCGCAACTCCAGGAAAAATCCAACGAGGAAACCCGTGAAGTTGTCGTAACGGGGAACTTCCTGAACAAAGACAGAGAAAATATCCCTGACACAGCAACTGTGCCGGTCGTCTACACCGCCGAATGGGCGTATGTGCCTTTCCGCCCCGACGGATCTGCCGAACTGTATTACCTGCCCGCGGATCCGCTTGCAGAAAAGGATGTGGCGGAGGAAAACAAAGAAATTCTGCACGACATGCATCAGAAGTTCATGAACTACCTGGATGAATTGGAGGCGCCGGAAGAAACCAAAGCGCGTTTTTCCGGCTGATATAAAACAACCACCCTAGAAACCGGCAAAGGACATATCCACGATGGCTCAACAACCGAACGTTATCGTTTTTATGACCGACGATCAAGGCTATGGCGATCTCTCCTGCATGGGAGCAACCGATTTTAAGACGCCGAATTTTGATCGTATGGCGAGTGAAGGCGCCCGATTCACGGACTGGTACGCAAACAGCGCTGTGTGCAGTCCTTCCAGAGCGTCACTGCTGACCGGGAAGTACCCCCCGAAGGCAGGCGTACGCGCAGTTCTTGCCGGTCATCGCACTGCCTCCGGGTGCCCCGGAAGCCTCCCCTCAATCCCCAGTGTCCTTGCGCAGAAGGGGTACCGTTCCTATCTCAGCGGCAAATGGCATTTGGGTTTGAGTGAAGAGTGCCGTCCTCACAGCCATGGATTCGATCACTGGTATGGCTTCCTGGCAGGGTGTGTGGACTACTATTCTCATATCTTCTACTGGGGCTTGCCGAAGGTCAACCCAACCCATGACCTATGGGAAGATAACGAGGAAATCTGGGAAAACGGCAAGTATTTCACCGAAGCCGTCACCGAAAAAGCCATTGATTATATCCGGGATGCCGCGAATGCGGACCGGCCTTTCTTCCTTTTCGTCTCCTACAACGCCCCGCACTATCCTATGCACGCGCCGCAGAAGTATATGGACAGATTCAAGGAGTTACCATGGGACAGACAGGTTATGGCCGCTATGCTGAGCGCGGTGGACGATGGCGTTGGTGAAATCCTGGACGAAGTTGAACGCCGAGGGCTCCGCGAAAACACGCTTTCGTTCTTCATGTCCGACAATGGCCCGTCCCGCGAATCCCGCAATTGGCTGGATGGTTCTTTCGATCACTACTACGGCGGCAGCCAGGGAAAACTGAAAGGTCACAAGTTCAGCCTGTTTGAGGGCGGTATCCGGGAACCGGCCATCATGCACTGGCCCGGCACGATTCCCGCCGGCCAGGTGTTGACAGCCCCTTGCGCCGGCACGGACATTCTCCCGACAATAGCGGAGGCAGCCGGCGCAGACATCAGCGATGAAGAAATCGACGGCTGCAGCCTCCTGGACTACGTGAAAACAGGTGACCCGGGAAATCTCACGGAGCGAACCTTGTTCTGGGAACTGGAGAACCAGACAGCTGTCCGGTCCGGTCCCTGGAAACTTGTGCTCAACGGGCGGCTTGTGGAACACGAAGAACCTGTGGCAGAAACCCATCTGGCCAATCTTGACGAAGATATGAGCGAGTCAGAGAACCTCGCGGACAAATACCCGGAACGCACGGCGGAAATGAAGCGTCAAG
>CAJXKU010000257.1 GCA_913055945.1 uncultured Lentisphaerota bacterium
CTGCTGATCTCCACGGATAAGAACTTTCTGATCCGGTTTGTTCTGCACACGCTTCTTCAATTTTGACCGAATATCTTCCAGACTGGCCAATTGCCCATTCAGGTAATAACTGCCGTCCTTGCGTACATTAACGACCAAAGCCTTCACCGCCGCACTCAAACTCTTATCCGTCTGCGGCAGATTTACGGTCACATCCCGCTCCTGCTGGTGAAAAGACATCGTTACTACAAAAAAGATGATAAGGATAAACATCACGTCTACCAGCGAGGAAATATTTATACTTTCCTCTTCCGCTATTCCTTCTTCACCGATATTCATCGTTCTTAACCTCCTCGAACGCCCAGATCTCTTTCAGTTCAATCAATCTCGATGTAATCCCTCAATTCTACGCCGTGGCCCCCCGCACTTCCTGATCCGCTTTTTCCTGAGAGTACAAATTTTCAATCGTCTCTTCGCACGTCTCTTCAATATCGTCCGCATAGCCATCGATCTTGCGCAACAGGAAAAAATGCATAACCAGAACGGGTACGGCGATCGTCAAACCGCTCGCCGTAGTCACGAGAGCCTCGTAAATCCCTTCGGACAGTTGAGACACTTTCCCGAAGCCGGCAGCAGACGTCGCCACCGTCTGGAACGTTGTAATCATCCCGTACACTGTCCCGAGCAACCCCAGAAGAGGAGTAATCGTAGCGATCACCTTCAGGGACAACAAGCTCCGCCGCAATTTACGCACCGCACGCGCGGCGTGATCCTCCAGTATCTTCTCCAGCCGATCCGGCCCCGTTTGTTCCTCTGCATATTTTTCCAATCCTGAAATGATCACTTTTCCGAGAACACTTTCACTCCCGGCACACTTCCGGGCACGCTCACAGGCCGCACGCGGTTCCCCCCCTAATTCTGTACTTACTGCCTCAGCAAACTTCTTCGGCACGATCACGGAACGACGTAATGCCACCATGCGCTCAAAGAAAATCGTCAATGCCAGTACCGAACAGAAACCGAGAATGATCATCACTGGACCACCCCCGATCAGAAGTTCAAGGAAAGATAACTTCCCATCGTCTGCTGCCTGCTGTTGCGCAGAAGAAGAGGATTGCGCCACAACAGGTATCGCCGTTCCTAAAACACACGCAACCATCCCGATTCCATAGCGAATCTGCACACCTTTGCTCATGAGAAACTCCTTTTCATTCTCGACCAATTAATGAAATTCTATCCATCAGTAACGCCATCCGACGCCCGCTTCTGGTAACAAACCTCTTTTCTAGTCCACTGAAACCCCGCGCTCATCCAGAAGGTTTTCGGCCGCTGTGGCTTCAGTCCTATTCGGGTACGTCTCTATCAGCTCTTTCAGCTGCTGGTTGGACTGTTCGCGCTTACCTTGATTATCCAACGCTATCCCCATCTCCAGCATGGCCTTAGAACGCCATTCCGGTGAGTCATACTGCGTGAGTAACTGCACGAAAGAACTCACGGCTTCATCGTACTCTCCGAGGGAAAACCAGCACTCGCCAATCTGGAACTGCGCACGCACCGCCAGTTCGTTGCCGGGACTTTTCTTCAGCACTGTCCTGAATTCACTTAAGGCTTTCTCAAACGATTCCAACTGCTGGTACGACCTCCCTAACCAGAATCGCGCCCTCTCTATGTGCTTCTGGTCCTGATAGTTGTCCAAGTATTCTGAAAAGCGCTGCCTTGCTTCTTGCCATTCTCCTAACATGGCGTATGCCTGCCCAAGCTTGATCAGTCCTTTCGCGCGTATCTCCTTCTCCGGCTCATGCGCTTCGAAGTTCACAGTCGTAGCAAACCGGGACCTGGCTTTCTCATACTGCTGCCGCTCAAAGTAGATCTCGCCCACCTGGTACGCAACAACAGGAACATATTCGGATTCCGGGTACCGGTTCAGGAAACGTTCAAACAAGCTTACCGCCTGGTCTTTCTGTTGCCGGCCCAGGAAACACCACCCCCGACGGTATAACATTTTCTCTTTCAGCTCCGCCGGCGGACTTCGCGCCTGCAGGCGATCCAGATACCCCAACGCTGTATCATAATTCTCCTGTTCATACTCCAGGTCCGCCAATTCAAGCAGACTTTTCTCAAAAAGGTCCGCCTCAGAGTATTCCTCGGTAAGTATTTCGTAATGCTTGCGGGCTTTTTTCACATTCCCACGCCTCCGAGCATTCCAAGCCACCTCGTAATGGGCGCGCGCCGAGTAGTCGGATTCGGGATATTCATCAAGAAATTTCAGTAAAGCTTCCGCGTCTTCCTGGTCTCTCCGAAGTCGGACAACTCCGTAATAGAAGCTTGCCTCTGAAGCTTTGTTACTGTCAGGATATTGCTTTAGAAATCCTTCCAGGAGCTTCTGAGCTTTCGTATGCCGGTTCTCGCGCACATGAACAAGGCAGCGCTGGAACAGTGCATCCCGCCTGAGAGAAACAGAAACATCCTCTCCCTCAACAGCGCGGAAATGCTTCACCGCCTTCTCTGATTTGTCAAGCTCAAGAAAATCCCACCCCAAGAAATAGTGCGCCTGCACGATATGAGAACTCTCAGGATAGTCCTCCACCAACTGCTCCAGAACTTCCGCGCTTTCGGTAAATTTCTCGTCCCGGTAATAAAGCTTGCCCAGTTCGAACATCGCTCGTGTCTTGATATCTTCCTGCAGCTCGTCCCTCAGCAGACGCCTCAGTTGCCCAATAGCTTCGTTACGTTTCCCCAGATTCGCATAAGAAAGCGAGGCGCGTAAAAGGGCGTACCCCTTATGCGGATTTTCCGGATGGTTCTCAACAAACGTCTGCAACAGCTCGACGGATTTCCTCCACTTCTGCGTATAATAGGCGGCCAATCCTGCCAAATATCGTACTTCCGAAAAGAACTCCCCTTCGGGAACCTCATCAACCAGCGGCCCCAAATTCTGCAAAACTTTTGGCCAGACTTCCTGTTTGACGTTGATCTGAGCCAGGCGCACCCGCGCTCGCGGGGTGTAGCGTTGATCAGTGTTCGCTATAAAATCCCGATATTGCGACTCCGCCTTGCTCCATCTTTCAAGAAAGAACAGGTTTTCAGCCTTCAAAAATCGGACTTTTGCTCTTTCAGGCGAGGAGGAGCTATGATTCTTCAGGTATACATTGCACTCCCGAAGACTGTTTTCATATTCGTCTGACTCGTGTAAGGCCTCAGCCTGAAGACGTCGAGCTTCAGTTGCAATGGGCTCATCAGAAAATCGCCGCCCAACTTTCTCGAAAATCTGCGCGGCCTTTTCGTAGTTCTCAACCGCCATAAGCGCATTTCCATACGCCACAAGCAGATACCGGGCAAGCTCGTGTTCGTCAAATTCACTGACAGCGCCCGCCAGGAGCTGCGTAGCCTCTTGACCTTCCTCACGAGCCAACAGATTCCTCCCCAGCCACAAAAGTACCTCTGCTCGTATCTGCTCATTCTTCCTGGCCTTCCGTAAGATCTCCCCGGCTCTCTTATATTGTTTCTGTTCAAAGTTGCATCGTCCCATGTACAGTTGCGCGCGCGGTGCCTTTGCACTCTCGGGGAACTGATTGCGAAGGCGGGCAAACCATTTCTCGGCTTCTTCATATTTCTTTTCCTGAAATAAAAGCACACCCCCCCGGAAAAGAGCCCTGTCCGCATACTCACTCTCATATTTATCAACCAGCACCCGGTAATGTTTCACCGCCTGCTCGATCTGCTCCATTTTGCGGTACGATTCCCCCAACAGAAAGTACACATGGGCGACGTGAGGGGGTTCTTTTTTCGCCAGGAGGCGCCGCAACACACCCGCTGCGGATTCATACTGATCAACATTATAATGAGATAAAGCTTCCAGGTACCGAACACGCCCTGTATAGCGCCCCTCCGGAACAACCTCCAGCATTTCATCGGCGGTCCGGATAACTGCCTGCCACTCCCCTTGTTGGTATAAACTTTCCACAAGTCCGGCCATGCTTCTGGCAAACGGCGTCTCGTTCATCACGGTGGATACCGACATTTCCGGGGCCGCACGAACCTCTTGAGAAAATCCCGGCAGTTCCACGAAAAACCGCTCCTTACCCCGGTTCACATTGCGACGAAATGCATTTTCCGCCTCCCCCGGCATCCCTTCTTTGAGATAACATTGCCCCAGCAGATTATGGATCTGCATCTGTTGAGGTACATCCGGATTGCCCGCGATCCGCTCCAATTGTCGGCGGGCTTCAGTTATTCTGGCCGTCTTATAATAGGCCAAAGCCAGGCCGTAGCGGGCCTCTCCCGCCTTTTCATGTTGCGGATTCTCCTCCAGGAACCGGTTAAAGTTCTTTATCGCAACATCATAAAGCCCGCGGTTATAAAGCGCGTTCGCCGTGTAATATTTTTCGAGGCTGTCTTCCGACTGAGCGAAAGCCGCCCCCACAAAACCGAAACTCAGCGCAAGGGCCAATACAACCAGAATAGGACTGGCCAGGCCGCACCCTAACGCTCTTCCCGTGTACTGTTTCTGTAAATAAAATCTCATTTTTTATCACACCATTCTCCCATCTTTGCTCCTATTATAGTATCTTATCGCCTGTACCGCAACTGAATCGAAAAATTATCTTCGCACTAGAACATATCATCTTTCCTGCTCCATGTGCCGGCGTATGAAAAAAACATCGTTTTCTGCCGGTTTCAGCGAAAAAATTGCATTTGGGGGTAACTTTGCCCCGAATACTCAAAGGAGACTGATTTTTCTGTACCCGATCGGCGAAGTCGCAAGATCCCGACCTTTATAAAGTGTCGGGGTCGATCTCTGGGGTAGTCCCGTTCGCCGCAGGGGCATCGGGATGGGCCGCCGACACGCCGAGAGATGCTTCGCATCAGTGTACGAATCACCAAAAAGCCTTCGGCTCGTATGAGAAAACTGCGTTTAGCGTGTCAAACTGCGTTCAGGAATTGCATTCAGCATGTCGTAAGCATCCATG
>CAJXKU010000258.1 GCA_913055945.1 uncultured Lentisphaerota bacterium
ATCGCGGCATCGCTTGTCGGGGTTCATGCTTCAGCATGTCGGCCGAGTTTCATACTAGGGTATCCGGTAATTACACTGGCAAACAGGCTGGTATGAAGCTCGCCCGTCCCCGGCGATAGTTCGCGAACATAGGCCTCTATTCGGGCCGGAGGCCCGATTCACCGTACCCCAGGGCAAAGCGGAGCGTCGCCCTGGGTGTAAAAGACAGCACACCGTTTGAAGCCTGAAAGGCTTCTTCAGGAATATTGATACGGGCTTTCAGCCCTCAAAACATATTTTTTTGTTTTTCTTGCTACCCAGGGCTTTCGCCCTGGGCTACGATGAAAATGGCCTTTCAGGCCATTCAATCCAGGAGTCTCCCACTGAAGCATCGGAGCAACCGACCGCCTCGTGGTTCGCTGTTATGTCCCCTGATCGTCACTGACCCGCTCCTGGCCTGAGGTCTTTCGCAATTTTTAATCCACCATCTGCGTCTTTTCCGATTGGCGCGGCATTTTCACCACCAGCACTCGCAACGGCGCTTCGCCGGTATTATGCCAGCAGTGCGGTATTTTCGCCGGACTTTTGACCAGTGTATCCGCCGAAACGTCTTCCTTTTCGTCACCGATTTCTACGGTTCCTTGTCCTTCCAGCACATAGAAAAATACGTCCACCGGTGTGATGTGGCGGCGCAAAGATTCGCCCGGATCGAGCTTGATGTGCATCGCCTGCCCGTGAGGTTCATCGTAAAGCTTGCTTGCCTTCACACCGTGCGGGTTCTGCATTGTCGACGCTGTTCTCGCATTGACCGTGTTCATGATTATGCTCCGTTTCTCGCTTCTTGTTTCTCGTTACTCGTTGCTCCGGTTGATCATTTATGACTGTGCATTCAAACATTACCTGCATGCCATTCCCGTAGTTCAATTCCTAGACCATCGGGATCGGTAACTTCCGCGCGCTTCGATCCGCCTATGTCCATAGGACCCCAAACCGGCTCTACATTGTGCCTGCTCAAGTATGCAATTGCCTCCTCCATGTTTTCGACCTCCAGCGCCATCATCCGATACCCCACCTGCCATTGCTCGTTGGATGCGGGGGCGGGATCCTCCACGGAAAGCAGCTCCAGCATGGTGTCGCCGATCGTCAGATAGACAATCTCGCGGAGGGGCGGCATATCCACAGGGTGCCGCTCGCCTGCCTGGAACCCAAGGACATCCCGGTAGAACGCAAGAGACGTTTCGAAATCCGACGGAATGATCTCTACGTGATCGATGCGTTTGAAGTGATTGGATGCATAATCCATTTTGCGATTCCCTATTTTTTTGTAATTGGGTTCAAACACCCGTACTTTTTCCTTATACAGTTTTCTCTCTGGCACTGCTCCACGGCCAGTCTTCCGGTTGACTCACCAGTCCCGCTTTTACCGGATTTGAGTGGATATAATCCAAGGCCGCTCTAAAATGTTTTTCGTCTCTTATGTAACGATCCCAGTACTCCCGCATCCATACCCTCTGGGAACGCCGAGCCCCAGCTCGGCTTGTTCTCGTCTTCTCAGCAGCGCCCTGACTGCCGAGCTGGGGCTCGGCGTTCCCAGAGGCCCCCGGGTGAAAAAACATCTCACTTATCCGCCGGCCGGTGTAACTTTTCCAGGACTGAACGATTCTACCCAATGCCACGTCTTCATACGTCCGAATCAGCACGTGGACATGGTTCGGCATTACCACCCACGCAATCAGATCGTACCGTTCCCTGTTAAATTTGCGCCACGTATCTACTACACATTCCGCCGCTTGCGGATGCTGCAATACACAATTCCCGTGTCCGGCATCAAGCCAAGCTTCTAACTCCTTGCGACGCTCAATTTCGATCTCGCCTGAATTCACCGTACGCAGTTTTTCCTCAATACGGTTTAGAGCATTCTCCGGAAGGCTATCTGCCAGCCGATAGGTAATGACCTGATATAAACCTCCGCGGTCCCGATGAGGGAGATAGCCGCGCTTGTACCATTCCCTTCTTGCAGAAGACACCTTTTCGTCCCTTCGTTTCTTGTGTTACAAATGGCACTTACGGCATGTTGCCGAGCTGGGGCTCGGCGTTCCCAGGACGTAACCACGCTACCTAACGTCAGAATATGGATGTAACGCCGCAAGAGATGAAACTTTTGTTATTGCAATGTCTCCCTGCCCAGCTTCTTCCCATACTCGCGACAAGCTTCCATATCGTCAACCGACGGCTGCCATTTGCAACTGAGTGGGTCGGCGATGAGTTCGAATCCGGCTTCCTGTAAATGCTCCTGAATGTCGCCAATGGCTTTACCGTTCCAGCCGTACGAACCAAATGCCGCACCGAGTTTATTCTGAAATTTCAGTCCTGCCAAATCCCGGCACACCGGTGCAATAGAAGGCAGAACGCCATTGTTGAATGTCGGCGATCCGACGGCGATAGTCCTGGCTTTGAAGACTTCGACCAGCAGATCATTACGGTCGGTGTGTGAAGCGTGAAGGACCTTGTTGGGCACACCTTCTGCTGTACAGCCTTCGCTGACAGCATCCGCCATCCGGCGCGTGCCGTTCCACATCGTGTCGTAGATAATCACAGCGCTCTTTTCCGGTTCCTGCTTGGCCCATTCCTGATATTTCTCCACGATCTGCAAAGGGTTATCGCGCCAGATCACGCCGTGACTCGGCGCAATGATCTCCACAGGCAGTTCCAGGGACAACAGTTCATCGATTTTCTTGCCCACTTGACGACTGAAGGGGGTGAGAATGTTGACGTAATATTTCAGTGCCTCCTCGTACAGCTCCCGCTGATCCACCTGGTCGTTGAAGCGAAATTCGGTGGCGTAGTGCTGACCGAACGCGTCGTTTGGCATCAGGATATTGCTCCCGGCCAAGTACGTAAACATGCTGTCCGGCCAATGCAGCATCGGTGCTTCCACGAAGATAAGATCACGGCTGCCGATGTTGATCCTGTCGCCTGTCCCCACCGGCATCATCGTCCAATCGGCGTGGTAATGTCCGGGGATGCTCTCCTCGCCTTTTTTCGAGACCACAAGCTGTGCGTTAGGGGCATGACGCATAACTTCCGGAAGTGCCCCCGAATGGTCGACTTCCGAATGATTCGCGACAACGATATCCAGCTCCGCCGGATCGATCACTTCCCGCAGGTGTTCCATGAATTCGTCCTGAAACGGACTCCATACGGTATCCACCAACACGTTCTTCTCGTCCTTGATGACATAAGCGTTGTATGTGGAGCCGCGATGGGTCGAAAGTTCATCGCCGTGAAAGCGACGCAGCCCCCAGTCCACAACACCGACCCAGTAAACATTCTCGGCAATCTCTGTGATCATGGTATTCCCCTCTTTGTTATTTGGTTTGCGTATTACGAACGACAATTACGTAGGAAGATCGTTAGACTGATCTCATTAACCGGATTCTCATTTCGTAGGTTTATTGCCCTACCCCATGAGGCGGGCCAGCCTGAATCTTTTGGTACAATTTATGCACATAGATAACGTACTTCACGTATGCATCGACCCATTTGCGGCCGGATTTCACGCTTTCGTCTTTATTCGCTTTCGCCTGGACAGCCTTGCGATGCCATTTATTGACATTCTGTTCGATTTCGTTCTTCAAAAGCCGGGTCACTTCGTCGGCATTCTCGGTTGTTAACGCATTCTCGGCTACCTTGAGATCTTTCGGCAGCGGATGTGCCGGTTTTAAGCCCGTATATGGCATGCCTTCCGCCGCTCTGTGCAAGCGAACGGTCGTTTCCATGAAATACCGCCGAGCCAGTTTCCGCGATGCACCTTGCTTCTGATATACTTTCCGGCAACGTTTAAAGGCTGAACGCAGTTCATCTTCCTGTTTCTTACCGACCCAGATCTGGACAGTCTTGAAATTGTTGTTCTTCAACGCCTTCCGAGCAGCCTTAGCCACGGGCCCGTTCACCCGGTCGCAATGTGCGCCGGCCAGCTGTGTGAGAGACAATACCGCTGCCGCCAGAATTCCCAGTGTAATTTTCGATCTCATACTTGGTCCCCCCTTTTTCTGTGTATTCTTGTGACTTTTGTGGCAATGATACGCCAGGAAACAAGGGTGGCCGCAATTGGATAATGCGGCCACCCACGTGCCGGTACGTGGCGGATTACTCCGCCATCATGGCCTGGACATCGCCCTGGACATCGCTGATGGGCTGAAGCTGGAATTTGTCCACCAGCACTTGGGCCACATTGGGCGACAGAAACGCCGGCAGTGCCGGCCCCAAACGAATGCCTTTGAAGCCGAGATGTAACAACGCGAGCAGTACTGCACACGCCTTCTGTTCGTACCAGGCCACGTCAAATGCGATCGGCAGCTCATTAATATCTTCTGCGCCGAAGATTTCCTTAAGTTTCAGCGCAATCACAGCCAGTGAATAGCTGTCGTTGCACTGCCCGGCATCAAGCACGCGCGGGATACCGCCGATATCGCCCAAATCAAGCTTGTTGTAGCGGTATTTGGCGCACCCCGCGGTAAGGATAACTGCATCCTGCGGAAGGTTCTGCGCCACCTCGGTGTAGTATTCGCGGTCGCGCTTGCGACCATCGCATCCGGCCATAACCACGAATTTTCTGATGGCGCCGGACTTCACGGCGTCCACGACCTTATCGGCCAGTTCCGTAAGCTGATTATGGGCAAAACCGCCGGTGAGAGTACCCGATTCAATCTGCTCCGGCGGCGCGCACTTCTTCGCCTGTTCAATCAGCGCCGAAAAGTCCTTCTGCCCATTCTCGTCCGCTTCAATATGCGTCACGTCGGGATACCCGGCCGTGCCTGTGGTATAGAACCGGTCTCTGTAGGCGTCCTGCACCGGGGTAATGCAGTTGGTGGTCATCAGTATGGGGCCGTTGAACGAAGCGAACTCCTTGTTCTGCCGCCACCATGAGTTGCCGTAGTTGCCCACGAAGTGGTGGTACTTCTT